>JAESPR010000065.1 GCA_016765685.1 Colwellia sp.
TGTTCACGCTTATCGTGCCAAGCACGCTAGCTCCCATCTCAGCAACGAAAATTAAATTTAGAAAGCACAAAGTCTATCGGAGCCATGACGTTACAGGGATGTAACCTATTAGACAATGCAGGAGCATATTGTCCTGATGACAAAGACTGCTGTGTGAAGGGATGATTTTCGGCAGGAATAGACTTAGTGCCTAAATTTGATTGTAGTGCACTGCTGAGTTGGGCGTCGCAGGGGTTCCAAGGGGAGGCGCGGCGGTACGTCGTCCCTTGGGTGTTGTCGCCACCGCGACGCGGAAAAAGCAAAGAGTGCAAACCAGAATTATAAGTACTTATTTAGCAAAACTTGTGGGGATCTCTCAGATTTTAATCGCGCATAAAAGCGCGAACAAGTTCCCGCCTACGGGCTATTTGCCAAACTGCTGACAAGCAATTAGTGTATTTTCAATTAAGCTAGCAACCGTCATTGGGCCGACACCACCCGGTACTGGAGTAATAAAACCGGCTTTTTCTTTGGCAAGATCAAAGCCGACGTCGCCAACCAGTTTTCCCGAATCTAAACGGTTAATGCCAACATCGATAACGATAGCGCCATTTTTAATCCATTCACCAGGAATGAATTCAGGCTTACCTACGGCAACCACCACTAAATCAGCATTTCTTACTTTGTTTTCAAGATCTTTAGTGAATCGGTGAGTAGTTGTTACCGTGCAGCCAGCGAGTAATAGCTCCAACGTCATTGGGCGGCCAACAATATTTGATGCTCCAACAACTAAAGCCTCTAAGCCATGCGGTTTTACACCCGTTGACTTTATTAGCTCCATAATACCTTTTGGTGTGCAAGGACGTAAACCCGGCTGACGTAGAGCGAGTTTACCCACATTGGTAGGGTGAAATCCATCAACATCTTTTTCTGGATTAATGTGTTCAATGATCAAATTAGCATCTAAGCCTTGGGGCAAAGGTAGCTGAACTAAAATACCATCAATGGCATCATCATTGTTTAACTCATCAATTAATAAATATAATTCATCTTGTGAGGTTGTTGTTGGCAAATCATAAGAACGAGAAACGAAACCTACCTCTTCACAGGCTTTACGTTTGCTACCAACATAGACTTGTGATGCTGCATCACAGCCAACTAAAATTACTGCTAAACCCGGAACTCGTTGACCATTATTAAGACGTTGGTTAACTTTTTCTTTTACTGAGTCGCGCAGTTGTTTGGCAATAGCTTTGCCGTCAATCAATGATGCCGTCATAATGGATAAATGTGACCTTGAATAATTTCTTTATAAGAGGGTTAATAAAAACAGCGCCATTTTGCCATAAAGCCAAAGCTAGTTATAGTTAAGAAAGAGATTAAATTTTCATAAGAAAACTAATTTTTTGGATCTTGTGAAGTTAAAGTGAAGTTATAGTGAAGTTGTTATAGTGCAGAAAATATTTTACTTCTTTACTTTACTCATATTTAATACTTATTGGACAAGTTGCACTAAAAGTGAACGAACACGTTTTTTTTTATAAAAAAGGTTTGACTGAACTCTCGCAACTCGGTAATATCCGCACCCGTTGAAAGCAGCTAATTTTTTAGTTTGTTTTTAGCAAATGTCGGTGATTAGCGCAGCTTGGTAGCGCACTTGGTTTGGGTCCAAGGGGTCGCAAGTTCGAATCTTGCATCACCGACCAACTTCAACTTTGTTGAAGAGCTACAAGATAAAAGTTTTAAGCAACAAGTTTTTACTTTATGCTTACAACTTATAACTTGCAGATATGTCTTTGTAGGTAATGTGCGCCCTTAGCTCAGCTGGATAGAGCATCGCCCTTCTAAGGCGAGGGTCGTAGGTTCGAATCCTACAGGGCGTGCCATACTTAACCTTAAGTATGAAAATGATATAATGGTGGCTATAGCTCAGTTGGTAGAGCCCCGGATTGTGATTCCGGTTGTCGAGGGTTCAAATCCCTTTAGCCACCCCATATTTAGATTTAGCGTGAAGTTAACTAATGTGATAATAATCACAAGTGATTCCGCTATTTCAGGGTAAGCGAGGGTTCAAATCCCTTTAGCCACCCCATCTTTTGTTTTAGTGTATAAGAGTACATTAAAAAACCTTAAATATCGGTGATTAGCGCAGCTTGGTAGCGCACTTGGTTTGGGTCCAAGGGGTCGCAAGTTCGAATCTTGCATCACCGACCACTTTTAGTTAGTTCTATACAAACTCAAAAAAACACATAGGCTCAATTGAGCACAAGAACTTGCGAAGCAAGTCGACAAAATCGTCGGGAACGATTTTATTCACTACATCCCTGTAGTTCACCTGCTATGCAGGCCAGCTAAAGCTGTTCTAATTTGTTCCTACAAATTTTGGTGAACGCACGCAGTGCGGCCCGAAGGGTGAAATACAGGATGTACGGAGTAATCTTGCATCACCGACCACTTTTGTTAACTCCCCTAAAATGTATCAAACGCTATAGCTCCATTAAGGGCATGAAAGAGACATTACTTTCTAACTTTCTAACTTTCTAACTTGTAACTTTTCTTTTGCCTCGCTATAATTCCGCGTCATAAATTTTAACCGTTCGTATGAGCAAGGCACTTTTTACTTATATTATTAAGTAATACTTAGTGCATTATAAGAAAGCGTAACACGCTAAGTTTTGAGGTATATAAATGCAAGTTTCAGTTGAGACTACACAAGGTTTGGAACGTCGTTTGACTATTTCTGTTCCAGCCGAAACAGTAGATGTTGAAGTTAAAAATCGTCTTCGTCAAGTAAGTAAAACCCAGCGTATTAACGGTTTCCGTCCGGGCAAAGTGCCACCATCAGTTATTCAAAAGCGTTATGGTAAGTCTGTACGTCAAGAGGTTGCGGGTGAAATTATGCAACGTAGTTTCGTTGATGCTATCGTTGCAGAGAAAATTAATCCTGCAGGCCGTCCGTCTTTTGTTGCTAAAAGTAATGAAGATGGCAAAGCATTAGAGTTTGAAGCAACGTTTGAAATATACCCTGTAGTGGAATTAAAAGATTTAGAAAAAATTGCTGTCGAACGTCCAGATGTTGAAGTGACAGATAAAGATTTAGATGAAATGTTTGAAACCTTGCAAAAACAACATCAAACATGGAAAGAAAATAAGCGCAAAACTAAAAAAGGTGACAAGCTAACCCTTGATTTCACTGGCCGTGTTGACGGTGAAGCATTTGAAGGTGGTACTGCTGAGGGCTTTGAACTTGAACTTGGTGCAGGCCGCATGATTCCTGGTTTCGAAACTGAAATCACGGGTATGAAAGCAGGCGAAGAAAAAACCATCAAGGTAACTTTTCCTGAAGATTATCACGCAGAAAACCTAAAAGGTAAAGACGCTGAATTTGATATTGTTGTTCACAAAACTGAAGGTTCGGTATTACCTAAAGTAGATGAAGAATTTGCCAAGCTGTTTGGTGTTGAAGAAGGTGGTATTGACGCTTTACGTGCAGAAGTTAGCAAAAATATGACTCGTGAGTTAACACAAGCAGTAAAAGCAAAAGTTAAAGAGCAAGTACTTAACGGTTTATTAGCAGGGCACGACGTTGGTTTACCCGCAGCATTAGTCGCGCAAGAAGTTGATGTTTTACGTCAGCAAGCGATGCAGCGTTTCCAAGGAAAAATGGATCCTAAAAACTTGCCTGAACTACCAAGTGAAATGTTTAAAGAGCAAGCTGAACGTCGTGTTAAAATTGGTTTGTTGTTAGGTGAAGTGATTAAAGTTAACGAATTAAAAGTTGATGATGCTAAAGTTGATGAATTAATCGCTACGGCAGCTTCTGCGTATGAAGATCCAAAAGAAGTGGTTGATTATTACGCGAACAACAAAGAGTTAATGCAGCAAATGCAAAATGTTGCTTTAGAAGAGCAAGCAGTAGAATTGTTAGTTGAAAGAGCGGCAGTAACAAACAAAAAAGCCAGTTTTAAAGATATTATGAAGCCAGAAGGTAAGTAATATCGCTTTTTTATTGACAAAAAGCTTAGCAATCGCTTAAATTTAATGGCTTGTATGAATACGTTCATACAAGCCATTTTTCTTTAGCTTGTTTTTTACTAAGCTGTTTAAAGAATATGGCTTAATTAAAGCGGCTTAGTTAAAATAAATCATGTATTTAATATTTAAGGGACGGAACACACTTGTTTAATTCTCAATTCAATTCACAAATAAATTCTCAAAATCCAGCAACTGGCCCAGAAAGTGCTTTAGTACCTATGGTAGTAGAACAAACCGCTAAAGGTGAGCGTTCTTACGATATTTACTCAAGGTTACTTAAAGAGCGAGTGATATTTTTATGTGGTCAAGTTGAAGATCACATGGCAAATTTAATCATAGCTCAGTTGTTATTTTTAGAATCTGAAAGCCCAGATAAGGATATTTTCCTTTATATTAACTCACCGGGTGGTTCAGTAACGGCGGGTATGGCAATTTACGATACCATGAAGTTTATCAAGCCTGATATTTCTACTGTATGTATCGGTCAGGCAGCAAGTATGGGCGCATTTTTACTTTCAGGTGGTGAAAAAGGCAAACGTTACTGTTTACCTAATGCGCGAGTAATGATTCATCAACCGCTTGGTGGTTTCCAAGGACAAGCGTCTGATATCGAAATTCATGCCAAAGAAATTATATATATTAAAGACAAACTTAACCGTTTAATGGCGGAGCATACTGGGCAGCCGCTCGAGAAATTATCTCAAGATACCGACCGAGATAACTTTTTAAGTGCAGAGAGTGCGGTTGAATATGGTTTAGTTGACTCCATATTAGAACAAAGAAACAGTTAATTTTATTTTAGCTATAACGGTAAAAAATGATTAAATTACTACTATGCTTAACTTATACACAGAAAAAGTATAGTCGATAACAGTAGTCATTAACGGAATTAAAGATTTAGAGGTAGGGCATGACCGATATTAAAAGTGGTGACGGTGACAACGGTAAATTACTTTACTGCTCATTTTGTGGCAAAAGCCAACATGAAGTACGTAAATTAATTGCNGGCCCATCAGTGTTTGTATGTGATGAATGTGTTGAGTTATGTAACGACATTATTCGTGAAGAAATAAAAGAAATTTCTCCAAAAGAAGAAAAAGAAGCACTGCCTTCTCCCATTGAGATTCGTGAAGATTTAGACGATTACGTTATCGGACAAGATCACGCCAAGAAAGTACTCGCGGTTGCAGTGTATAATCATTATAAGCGGTTACGTAATGGGGACTCACATAATGGTGTTGAGCTTGGCAAAAGTAATATTTTACTTATCGGTCCAACGGGCTCAGGTAAAACTTTATTAGCACAAACGTTGGCTCGTTTACTTGATGTGCCGTTTACTATGGCTGATGCAACCACGTTAACTGAAGCCGGTTATGTGGGTGAAGATGTTGAAAACATCATTCAAAAACTGTTACAAAAATGTGATTACGATGTCGAAAAAGCTCAGCGTGGTATTGTTTATATTGATGAAATAGATAAAATTTCTCGTAAGTCAGATAATCCGTCTATTACGCGTGATGTCTCGGGTGAAGGTGTTCAGCAAGCGTTACTAAAACTAATTGAAGGCACCATTGCTTCAGTGCCTCCACAAGGAGGCCGCAAACACCCTCAACAAGAGTTTTTGCAAGTAGATACTTCGAAAATTTTATTTATCTGTGGTGGTGCTTTTTCTGGTCTTGATAAAGTTATTGAACAGCGTTGTCATACGGGCACAGGCATTGGTTTTGGCGCAGATGTTCGTGGTAAAGATGAAGAAATAACCTTAACGCAGCGTTTAGAAGAAGTAGAGCCTGAAGATTTAGTTAAATACGGGTTAATACCTGAGTTTATTGGTCGTTTACCTGTGGTTGCCACCTTGCGTGAACTAGACGAGTCGGCATTAATTCAAATTTTGCAAGAGCCTAAAAACGCCTTAACTAAGCAATTTACCGCCTTGTTTGATATGGAAAATGTTGTCTTAGAGTTTAGAGATGATGCCCTTACCGCTATTGCTAAAAAAGCCATGAAGAGAAAAACCGGTGCTCGTGGCTTACGTTCTATTGTTGAATCTGTCTTACTTGATATCATGTATGAATTGCCATCAATGGATAATGTTAGCAAAATTGTGGTTGATGAAACGGCTATTAAAGGTGAGTCTAAACCGTTAGTTATTTACGATAGTCAGCAAAATCAAGCAGCCTCAGAATAGGCTAGCCTTCGGCTACAGTTGTAAGTGAAAAGCTTCAAGTTATAAGCATTAACTTGAAGCTTTTTTGTGTTTGGTACTTTTTAACTTGAAACTTGTATCTTGCCGCTTGTAACTTGACTCTTGATCCCCATATAGTTTTTAATCAGTAATTTACCCTACTCCCTATAGAGACACACATGACCGAAGAATTATCGAGTGTAGTTGAAGTCCCCGTTCTTGCTTTAAGAGATGTTGTCGTATACCCGCAAATGGTTATTCCTTTATTTGTTGGTCGAGAGAAATCTATTCGTTGTTTAGATCTTGCCATGGAAAACGATAAACAAGTATTTTTAGTAGCACAAAAAGATGCGGCTGTTGATGATCCTCAAGCGGGAGATGTTTATGAAACGGGTACGGTCGCCACTATTCTACAAATGTTAAAACTCCCTGATGGCACGGTTAAAGTGCTTGTTGAAGGGGTACAACGTGCACGCGTCACAAAATTCATTGAAACGCAAGCATACTTTAGCGCTAATATTGAGTACTTAGCGGTTGAAAATAACGCAGAAGACGACAATGAAGTATTGATTCGTTCCGCTATTTCTCAGTTTGAAGGTTACGTCAAACTGAATAAAAAAATACCCCCAGAAGTACTGACTTCAGTCTCGGGTATTGATGATGCACAACAACTTGCTGATACCATGGCAGCGCATATGCCATTGAAATTAGCTGACAAACAAAAAGTATTAGAGATTATCGATGTAGCTAAACGTTTAGAACATTTGATGGCTTTAATGGAAGGCGAAATTGATTTATTGCAAGTAGAGAAGAAAATCCGTACGCGCGTTAAAAAACAAATGGAAAAAAGCCAGCGGGAATATTATTTAAACGAACAAATGAAAGCCATTCAAAAAGAGCTTAATGAAGGTGATGAAACACCTGATGAAGTGGAGCTCATGGGCAAACGCATTGATGAAGCCCAAATGCCTACGGAAGCAAAAGATAAAACGTTAGCTGAATTACAGAAACTTAAAATGATGTCGCCAATGTCAGCAGAAGCTACCGTAGTGCGTAGTTATATCGAATGTATGATTAATGTGCCATGGAAAAAACGCAGCAAATTAAAGCGTAATTTGGCCTCGGCACAAGAAGTATTAGATAAAGATCATTATGGCCTAGATAAAGTCAAAGAGCGTATTTTAGAGTATTTAGCGGTGCAGCAGCGAGTTAGTCAACTAAAAGGGCCTATTCTTTGTTTAGTCGGGCCACCGGGCGTTGGTAAAACCTCGTTAGGGCAATCTATTGCCAAGTCAACAGGTCGAAAATATATTAGAATGGCTTTAGGTGGTGTCCGTGATGAAGCGGAAATTCGTGGTCATCGTCGTACCTACATTGGCTCACTACCGGGGAAAATCATTCAAAAAATGTCGAAAGTTGGTGTTAAAAATCCACTGTTTTTATTAGATGAAATCGATAAAATGGCTTCTGACCTGCGTGGCGATCCCGCTTCAGCTTTATTGGAAGTATTAGATCCCGAGCAAAATTCAAATTTTAATGATCATTATTTAGAAGTGGATTATGACTTATCTGATGTTATGTTTGTGGCAACGTCGAACAGCATGGATATTCCCGGTCCATTGCTTGACCGAATGGAAGTTATTCGTTTATCAGGTTATACCGAAGATGAAAAACTAAATATTGCCCGTAATCATTTACTTGATAAACAAATTAAACGTAATGGTTTGAAAGAAAAAGAAATTAAGATTGATGATAGCGCTATTGTTGGTATTATCCGTTATTACACGCGCGAAGCTGGGGTGCGCAATTTAGAGCGAGAAATCTCTAAACTATGCCGTAAAACGGTAAAAGCCATTTTATTAGATAAGAGTTTGAAAAAAGTAACTATTAATCAGGATAATTTAGATGAGTTTTTAGGTATACAGCGTTTTGATTATGGAAAAGCGGATGATGAAAATCGCGTTGGTTTAGTGACCGGTTTAGCGTGGACACAAGTCGGCGGTGAATTGCTTACTATAGAAACAGCCTCTGTACCAGGCAAGGGTAAACTGACTTACACTGGCTCGTTAGGTGATGTTATGCAAGAGTCAATTCAAGCAGCTATGACGGTGGTGCGAAGTAGGACGGAAAAATTACGTATTAATGGTGATTTTCACGAAAAACGCGATATTCACGTGCATGTGCCTGAAGGCGCAACACCCAAAGATGGTCCAAGTGCCGGTGTTGGTATGTGCACAGCCCTTGTTTCAAGTTTAACGGGTAATCCTGTAAAAGCAGACGTTGCTATGACTGGAGAAATTACATTACGCGGTGAAGTATTAGCCATTGGTGGATTAAAAGAAAAACTGCTAGCGGCTCACCGAGGCGGAATAAAAACGGTTATTATCCCCCATGAAAATGCGCGTGATTTGAAAGAAATCCCTGCCAATGTTAAAGCTGACCTAGCTATTCACCCCGTTAAGTGGATTGATGAAGTACTTTCAATAGCGCTTGAACACCCCGTAGAGCAATGGAAGGTAGAGTGATTTTTATCCGAGTAATGTCGATTTTTTGATATAAATCAGTAAAAAAGGCAGAAAACAGTAAAAAAACTAAAAAAAAGTGCAATAAAGGCTTTTCAAACGCTGAAACTATGGTAAGTTAACTACGCTTATGTCGCTAGACCCCTTATTGGTTAAGGTCTAGTAGTAATAGTATTTTTCTAAACTCGGCGCTTGATGTTCAAAAGAAATCAAATTACCTAAGGTAAAAATGAATTTCTATAGGACGAACTTTTATTAAGGCTCTTATCTAACTAATAAATAAAGAGCAATAAAAATAGCGTTGTAATAATAACAATTGAAGGGGTATACACTGTGAATAAATCTCAACTTATCGAGAAAATTTCTGAAGGCGCTGACATTTCAAAAGCTGCTGCGG
>JAESPR010000066.1 GCA_016765685.1 Colwellia sp.
AAAAGCTGCGATCATGACATCGGCAACCGCATCAATAGGCGGACGTAAACCCATACCAATATCACCTAAAAAGGCTAATGGGCGCAAATAAGCTGATTTTAAATTATTTGCTTTTACCGCATCTTTACAGGCTTGCATGACTTCTTCTTGCGTATAAGGAATATTCATGCGATAAATTTTTGCAGAATCGAATAAACGTTTGATATGCTCTTCTAGGCGAAAAATACAAGTACCTTGATGAGTATTGTAAGCACGAATGCCTTCAAAAACGGATGAACCATAATGTAAGGCGTGACTCATTACATGAACAGTAGCGTCTTTCCAAGGCATGAGTTTACCGTTGAACCAAATTAAATCTGCATTTACTTTTGCCATTTTCTTTTCCTAAATTTGTTTTGTGTATTGTAGGTCGACATTCGCCGATGAGCTTGGCGAAATACGCGTCGAGGTGAGCATCGCCCTACATTAAAATTAATTAAGCACTACATTCTTTTGCTGTAGACAGCATTGACGCGTTATTGTCTACCCTGACACTCTTGATGTCGACCAGTTTATTAATTTGATCTGTTAAAAGTGAAATAGGGCGATCACTACTGACAAATAACTCTATGGTCGCGATATTATTACCCGTATTGACTTTAGCGGTCATACCATTAATTAAATAACCACGGTAACGAGTTACTTGTAAAATACGCTCTAGTACAACTTGTTTGTCATCAGTCATAATAATTAAGCTGTAGTTATTCATCGTATTAGTAGTATTCATGTTAAGCGCTCTCCATCATTTCATTATTAGCACTGTTAGGCGGTACTAGTGGCCAAACATTATCGGCAGCGTCAATTTTGACTTGCAGTAAATAAGGACCATCGTGGTCTAACATTTCGTTAATGGCAGCCGTTACTTCACTCTTTTTCGTTATTAGCTTGGCTTTGATGTTAAAAGCGGCTGCTAACATGACAAAATCTGGGTTATCGGCCAAGTCAGTTTCACTTAAACGTCCATCGAAGAACAGATCTTGCCATTGACGTACCATGCCTAATTTTTCGTTATCTATTAACACTACTTTAACGGGAATTTGATAACGTTTAATGGTCGCTAATTCTTGTATGTTCATCATGATAGAGCCATCACCCGAGACTGCAATTACGGTGTCATGGGGGCGACTGATTTGTGCGCCAATAGCCGCAGGCAAACCAAATCCCATGGTGCCCATGCTGCCACTGGTTAAAAAGTTGCTTGGTGCATCAAAACTCATATGTTGAGCCGACCACATTTGATGTTGACCAACATCGGTAGTAACACAAGTGTTTTTCGGCATTAAATCGCTGATTGCTTTTAATACCGCCGGCGCAAAAATATTAGTGCCGGGGTGGTCATAACGCCATGCACAATCTTTTTTCATTTGTTGTATTTTTGCTTGCCAGTTTTTGATCTCAAGTGACATGGTTAGCAAAGGCAAATTCTCTTTTAAATCGCCTAAGATTGGTGCGTCGGCGATTCTGCGTTTGTTAATTTCAGAGGTGTCAATATCGAAATGAATCACTTTAGCATTAGGCGCAAATTGGTCTAATTTACCGGTAACTCGGTCATCGAAACGGGCGCCAACAGCAATCAACAAATCACAGTCGTGTACCGCTAAATTGGCCACTTTGGTGCCATGCATACCTAACATGCCTAAATAGTTTTCATCACTCGCTTCTAGTGCTCCTAAACCTTTTAACGTAGATACCGAGGGTAGGCCGGTTTTGTTGGCAAAAATTCGAACTTCGTCAACAGCATTTGCCATGCCAACACCGCCACCCACGTATAAAATAGGTTGCTTGGCCTGTTTAAGTAAATCTAGCGCTTTGCTGATGTCAGCAAGGGGTAATTTTACTTTGTTTTTCAGTGGCGCTGCTATTTTAAACGTTTGCTCTACGTTGGCCATTTGTATGTCTTTTGGAATATCAACAAGTACTGGCCCTTGACGGCCTTCAAGAGCAATTTCAAATGCTTGGTGTAAAACTTTTTCTAATTCGTCTACATGGCTAACTTGAAAAGAATGTTTAGTACAAGCCAAAGATAAACCAAAAATATCAATCTCTTGGAAAGCATCGCTACCCATAGCTGCGGTAGGAACTTGTCCCGTGATAGCGACCATAGGAATAGAATCAGCGAGAGCATCGGCAAGGCCGGTAATTAAATTAGTCGCTCCGGGGCCCGATGTTGCCATGCAAACCCCTATTTTCCCCGACGCTCGCGCATAACCAACCGCTGAAAATGCCGCACCTTGCTCATGCCGACAAAGAAAATGCTGAATATTGCTGTCATATAAGGCGTCATAAATCGGCATGATCGCGCCACCCGGATAGCCAAAAATATGGTTCACGCCATGCTGTTCAAGTACTTTAAATAATAATCCGCCGCCGGTTAACGGCTTGTTGTCAGTCATGATAATTCCAAAAGTTGTTTATACCAGTTGTACTAAGTAAGTGATCATTTTCAAATGGCCTAAATATCCAATAACTTTGTTGCTTTCAATCCCAATAGCCAGCTATTACTCAATCAAGCGCCTTGTTCTTGAAAATTTATTCTCATTGAATTCTGCGCCCTTAATTAATCCAAATGGTATTATGTTTAAAAATCGTGTTTTAAATTTGCCCCAAAAAAAACAAAACCCTCGGTTCTTTCGAAGCGAGGGTTTGATTTTCTATTTTGCTTTTCTCTAGCTCAACGAAAACCCCCGCAATGATTTAATAATCACGACGACGAGGAGGTTAATAATAATCACGTTAGCAATTGAGCTAAAGTTTTGCATGTTTGTTTTCTCTTTTACTAAAAAATTAATGGACTAAAGACTGACAGTTTATAGTTTTATGTTTAGCGATTTTTTGTACAGTTCTTATCTCTTATTAAATTAGTACCATAGCTCTAATGTTTTGAGCAAGCTTTTTATTTAGAGTTTTTTCTCGGCACTAAAGAAGTAAAAGTTATAAACAAGATATTCGCTGTAATATATTTTCATTGAAAGTCGAGAAAAGCTTAATATTTTCCTACACTAAGAAAATGGAATCAAATAAAAGGAATTATTATGTCGCTTGCTTGTGTTTATAGTCGCGCCCGTGTTGGTTTAGAATCTCCTCTTGTCACGGTAGAAGTGCATTTAGCTAATGGTTTGCCTGCTTTTCATATTGTTGGTTTGCCCGAAGCGTCAGTGAAAGAGTCGAAAGATAGGGTTCGCAGTGCCATCATTAACTGTGGTTATGAGTTTCCCGCCAAACGCATTACTATAAATCTCGCGCCTGCCGATTTGCCCAAAGAAGGTGGACGTTTTGATTTACCTATCGCCGTTGGTATTCTAGCCGCGTCAGAACAATTGCCCCAAGTTGATTTAGCCCAGTATGAATTTGCCGGTGAGCTAGCATTATCCGGTGAGCTTAGGGCAATTATTGGTGAAATTCCTATGGCGATGGCTTGTAGTGGTAGCGGTCGAATCTTGATTTTACCGGCGCAAAATAGCGAACAAGTCAGCTGGGTCAAACAAGCTAAAATCCATAGCATTGAACACTTAACACAGCTGTATCCTCATTTTGCTCGACAAAACCCTTTGCCCTTGGTGGTAGAAAGGCCGCCGGAACAATGTAGTGATATTAATGAATTGGATATTAGCGATGTTGTTGGTCAACCGTTGGCGAAACGCGCCTTAGAAATTGCGGCTTGCGGCAATCACAATTTACTTTTTATTGGCCCACCCGGTACAGGAAAAACCATGTTAGCTAGTCGGTTAGCGGGTATTTTACCTAAAATGACCGCAGCAGAAGCATTAGAAGTTGCTGCTATTCAGTCAATAAGTAATCAAAATACTAATGCGAAATCTTGGTTAACTCGACCGTTTCGGGCGCCGCACCACACGGCATCATCAGCGGCGCTGGTGGGTGGTGGTAGTCAGCCACAGCCGGGTGAAATATCTTTAGCGCACAATGGTGTGTTGTTTTTAGATGAACTACCTGAATTTGAACGTAAGGTACTTGATGTTTTGCGTGAGCCGATGGAGTCAGGTGAGGTCACTATTTCACGCGCCATGCACAAGCAATGTTTTCCAGCACGTTTTCAATTAATTGCCGCGATGAATCCTAGTCCAACAGGTTTTTACAATGATAATCGCAGCACACCGGAGCAAGTCTTGCGTTATTTAAGTCGTTTGTCAGGGCCTTTTTTGGACAGGATTGATATTCAAATTGAAGTAGCACGCTTGCCACGAGGCACTTGGGCAAACGACACCGACAAAAATGAAACCAGTGAGGAAGTACAATTACGGGTGCAAATGTGCCGAATGAGACAAATTGAACGACAAGGCAAAGCTAATGCTCATTTGGGTACGAGTGAATTGAAAAGCTATTGCCACTTATCCGTTGATGAGAATGAGTTTCTTGAGTTAGCAGTGGAAAAATTGGGGCTTTCTACGCGTGCTCATCATAAAATATTAAAAATAGCGCGCACCCTAGCGGATATGGAGGCGACAGAAAATATTGAGCATAAACATATAATCGAGGCCTTGTCGTATCGTGCTATGGACAGATTGCTGCGCCATTTAACTCAGTCGGTGGCGGTGTAATAAAAAGTGTTAAGTTGCAAGTTATAAATTTGAGAGCTTAGTCAGTTTGCCGCCTAACGCTTGTGGCTTTATTGTTAAGTAATAGCGTTAAAAAACGCTTGTATTACCGGCTGTTGTTTATTTTGATTTAAACAGCATACACCTAGATCAAATGGGGCTATTTCACCAACGTTATTCAAATACTGCACTCGATCTTTCACTGGGCTATTTTCTACCACTACTTGTGGCACGATACCGACACCACAGCCCAATGCCACCATACTGACTAGGGCTTCATGGCCGGAAACAGTGGCGTAAATGTTAGCTTTGCCTTGCTGCTTTTTTCGATACCAAAGCTCAAAACGTTTTCTAGCCGGACCATGCTCGGGCAATATTATCGGAATGTCAGACCAACTCAATACCTCAGCTTGCAACTGTTGTTGCACTTTGCAAACCATGGTGGGGGCAATTACAGCTAGCGGAATGGTGGCGAGGTGCTGAAAATACACGCTACGTGGCAAATTTTCAGGATTGGCGGCTATGGCAAAGTCGACAGATTTATTTTGTACTTGCTCTAATGCATCACTGGCATCACCGGTGGTTAACATGATCTCGACTAATGGATGTAACAGCCGAAAGCGTTCTAGCAACGGTGGTAAGTGGCTATAAGCGGCAGTCACAGAGCAGTAAATACTGAGTTTTCCGGTCAATATTTGTTGGCTTTCATCTAACGATTGCTTGAATAGCTGCCAATGCTCAATTTGTTGTTGCGCGTAGTGTTGAAATTTTTGTCCTGCCTCGGTGAGCATGACGCTACGATTATCGCGCAATAATAACTCGCTACCAACCTCTTGCTCAAGTCGTTGTATGGCACGACTTAGCGTTGATGGACTCATGTGAAAAGCCTGTGCAGTTTTGCCAAAGTGTAAGGTCTGGCTTAGATGCACAAACATATTTAATGACTTTTGATCCATGCAATGCTCCATAAAAATTGATTGTTATTGCAAAAAACGCAACGTGACAATGCGAATATATCACTTTTTGCAATGCTATGGCTAGGGTATGCTACTTTCATTGTAAAAAGTACGGTCAGAAAAGCTGACTTATTTTATTTAAAAAGTTCAATTAAAGCATTACAGGAAAAATCATGAGTAATTATTTCAATACCTTAAGTTTACGTGAAAAGCTTGGCCAATTAGGCAAATGTCGTTTTATGCAACGTGAAGAATTCAGCGATGGCTGTAACTTCATCAAAGATTGGAACATTGTTATTGTTGGTTGTGGAGCTCAAGGTTTAAACCAAGGGTTGAACATGCGTGATTCAGGTTTAAATATCTCTTACGCTTTACGTGATGCAGCAATAGCTGAGCAGCGTCAGTCTTACCAATGGGCAACTCAGAATGGTTTTACCGTCGGCAACTACGCAGAACTCATTCCACAAGCAGATTTAGTCTTAAACTTAACGCCTGACAAACAACATACCTCAGCGGTTACGGCAGTAATGCCATTGATGAAACAAGGCGCGACACTTTCATACTCCCATGGTTTCAACATTGTTGAAGAAGGCATGCAAGTTCGTGCTGATATCACCGTGGTTATGGTAGCGCCTAAGTGTCCGGGTACTGAAGTACGTGAAGAATACAAACGTGGTTTTGGTGTACCAACACTGATTGCGGTGCATCCTGAAAATGATCCTCAAGGCAATGGTTTGGCTATTGCTAAAGCTTATGCGAGTGCCACTGGTGGTGATAGAGCCGGCGTACTTGAATCATCTTTCATTGCCGAAGTTAAGTCTGACTTAATGGGTGAGCAAACGATTCTTTGTGGTATGTTGCAAACTGCTGCGGTCTTGGGTCATAAGCAATTAATTGCACAAGGAATGGATGCCGCTTACGCACGTAAATTATTACAATACGGTTTAGAAACCACGACCGAAGGCTTAAAGCACGGTGGCATCACTAACATGATGGATCGTTTATCAAACCCAGCGAAAATTAAAGCGTTTGATATGGCAGAAGAATTAAAAGTGATTTTGCGGCCATTATTTGAAAAGCATATGGATGACATTATTGAAGGCCGTTTCTCACAAACGATGATGGCTGATTGGGCCAATGATGATGTTAACTTGTTAACATGGCGCGCAGAAACTGCTGAGTCTACCTTTGAATTAGCGGCCGATTGCGACACAGAAATCACTGAGCAAGAGTATTACGACAAAGGCATTTTTGTAGTTGCCATGATCAAAGCGGGTGTTGAACTTGCTTTTGACGCTATGGTTGCTGCGGGTATTGTTGAAGAGTCGGCTTATTACGAGTCGCTTCATGAAACCCCATTAATTGCTAACTGTATTGCCCGTAACAAGTTATATGAAATGAACGTCGTAATTTCTGATACAGCGGAATACGGTAACTATTTATTCACCCACGCTGCCGTGCCGTTGCTGGCAGAATATGCATCAAACTTAACATTGGAACAATTAGGCGAAGGTTTCAAAGATGCTTCAACCAATGTTGATAATGCCCGTTTAATTGAAGTAAACGAAGCGATTCGCAGCCATGGCGTAGAAACCATAGGCAAAGAACTTCGTGGTTATATGACTGATATGCAGAAAATTGCATCTTATACCAAATGAAGTAATTAATAGTTTTGTTTTGCTCCCTGGCAAACAAAAGGTGCTTGCTGCATAGCTAAGCACCTTTTTTTTTACAAAGAATATATCTTGATTTCAACAGGGTACTCTATTAACTTATGGGCAGGAAATAATTATTAATCGAAGTCATGCAAAGGAAGAAAATTGATGGACCCTTTTATTTTAAACCTTATTACTAGCCCAGTATTGTGGCTAACCATTGTTATTTTATATACCTTGAAAAAAGGTGTTTATTTTGTCCCGCAAAACCGAGGTTATGTAGTTTATACTTTAGGAAAATATACCAAAACTTTGTCTGCCGGTTTAAATTTCATTGTTCCTTACGTACAGTCTGTTGCGGCTGACCGTAACTTGAAAGAGCAATCGTTAGAAATCATCTCTCAACCGGCCATTACTAAAGATAATATCACCTTAGAAATTGATGGGATTTTATTTATGAAGGTAACGGATGCTGCTGCTGCCACCAACAACATTACCGATTATAAATTGTCGGTAATTCAGTTGGCCATGACCTCAATGCGTAATGCTATCGGCTCAATGGAATTAGATGAGTGTTTTCAAAATCGTGATGCTATTAATGCACAAATTTTATCTTCGATGACCGAAGCGACTGCGCCTTGGGGTGTTATGGTCACTCGTTACGAAATAAAAGATATCACACCTCCGCAAACCATACGTGAAGACATGGAAAAGCAAATGACCGCAGAGCGTGAAAAACGGTCGGTTATTTTAACTGCTGAGGGAGTTAAAATCTCAGCTATAACGGAAGCAGAAGGCCAAAAACGTGCACGAGTATTAGATGCAGAAGCTGCTAAAGCTGAACAAGTGTTAGCAGCAGAAGCCTCTAAAGAAGCACAAATATTAGAAGCAACAGGTAAAGCTGAGGCGATCAGATTAGTTGCAACCGCCGATGCTAATGCCTTAGAGGTGGTTGGTCAAGTAGCGAATACCGAGCAAGGTAAAGCTGCGGTCACTTTAACCTTAGCCCAAGATGCTATTAGTGCTCACCAAGCTATTGCTAGTGAAAGTACCATAGTACTTACCGATGGTAAAACCGGCGATAACATTGCCAATACGGTAGCGCAGGCAATTGCAGTTTCGAGTAGTTTGAAGTTATCTGAATAAACGACTTAAAGGCAAGCCTACTCGCGTAGGTTCGCTTTCATTTTACTTTTTAGAGGCCACGTAGTGGCACGCATAAAAATGCGCAGCAGGTTTATTTATGGAATATTTTTTAGAAAATCCTGATCATTTATGGTATTTAATTGCCGGTATTAGCTTTATCATTGAGTTAAGCATTATGGGTTTGAGTGGACCACTGTTATTTTTTGCACTGGGAAGTTTAGCTACGGGTATTTTAGTGAGTATTGGTTTTATAGATGGCTGGCAAAGTGAAATTTTAACTGTTGGAATATTAACTGCAGTGATAGCAGTACTGTTATGGAAGCCGTTAAAATCCTTACAAAACAAAAAAAACAAAACCGATAATTCCAGTGATATGATTGGTTTAAAAGTACCGGCAAGTAGCGAAATTACCGCAACTAGTGGCAGCATTCGTTATTCGGGTATTGATTGGCAGGCACGTTTAGCGGATGAGGCAGAAGTTGAGTTCATTGCCGATGCGAGCCAATGTGAAATTGTTGCTATTAGTGGAAATACCATGTTGGTTAAACCGGTGTGAAAAAGATGCGGTAAAGCAGTAAAGCCATAAGGCGGTAATGTTTAAAGCATTACCGCCTTTTTTAACCGCTATCGATAACCACAGAAAACTAAATTTAAGTCATTGATATAGCGACTTCATCTTGAAAAATTTCTTCAATAGCCATGTTAAATAATCGAGCAACTTTAAATGCTAACGGCAAGCTCGGATCAAACTTGCCTTTTTCAATGGCATTAATGGTTTGTCTCGATACCGCTAACTTTTCTGCTAAGTTAGCCTGAGTCCAATCACGTTCGGCGCGTAATACTTTTAAACGATTTTTCATGAATAACGAACCCTACCAATCATGATGCCGGCAATATAAGTCAACGCCATTAACATAACTAAATAAGCAGAATTGAGCGAGGGCACGACCTCTGCTTTAGCTAATAATGAATAACTGGAAAAGCAAATAATGGTGATGCCAACCGATAACGCTAAAGCGTCCAGCTGAATTTTTTTCTCCATTTCATCAAGTTCTTTGAGCATATGTCTAAACGTCAATACCATAGTGATGCCAATGGCGGTATGCGCCAAAAAAGCCAAGCTAATGAGAAGAATACTATCCAACCAATCTTGTTTAGCGGCGTAAGTGACTACCAATAGCGAGAACGCCCAAGCAAGCCCCCATAAATTTACCCTATTAGCATTTTTAAGATCGCGTGCGGGCATACCGCTGCAAAAGATGGCCTTATAAAATTTTTTCATAGTATTGTTTCCTTGTCGTTTTGTTAAGTTTACTTTACCTTGGTAACAAAGATAGATGAACAATATATTGATGTCAAGTGTATTTTACAAAAAGTAAGGTGAAGTAGTTTTTATTTAAGTTTAATCCACAGGCGTTTATCTGCTAACAGTGCTTTTGTTTTGGTTGACAATAAAGGGTTATGTAAAGTAGATTGCTTGTGATTTTTGCTCTAATACTTTTAATCTCTTATTTGGCCATCACCATAAACTACAAATTTTTCAGTAGTTAATGCTTCTAATCCCATCGGCCCATAAGCATGTAATTTGCTAGTTGATATACCAATTTCTGAGCCTAGCCCTAATTGGTTACCATCAGAAAAGCGTGATGAAGCATTAACCATCACTACTGAAGAATTAATTTGGCGAATAAACGCTTGGCTGCGAGAGATATCTTGCGTGATGATTACTTCGGTATGATCTGAAGTGTATTCATTAATATGGGCAATAGCGTCATTAAAGCTAGTCACTACTTTCACGGCAATTTCTTGTGCTAAATATTCAGCATGGTAGTCATCAACAGTGGCTAATTGTCCACCGTTAAAATAGCTCAAACTTTTTTCGCAGGCGTGAACTTTGACATTAGCTGCTTCCTTCAGCGCTTTCGCGGCTAGTGGTAAAAATTCCTCAACGATGTCTTGGTGTACTAAAAAGGTTTCAAAAGCATTACAGGCGCTGGGCTTTTGCGTTTTTCCGTTGATCAAAATATTAATAGCTTTGGTTACATCAGCCTGTTTATCAATATATAAGTGGCATACGCCTTTAAAATGCTGAATGACAGGAATTTGGCTATTTTCACTAACATATCTAATTAAACCCTCACCGCCGCGAGGAATGACCAAATCAATGGTTTCACTTTGTTTTAATAACGCTTCAATAACACTGCGACGGGTATCTGGAATGATACTGACGATGTTTTTGTCACAGCCATGCTCAGTTAGAACGGCATGTAGGCAATTAGCAATAGCTAAATTAGAGTGAATAGCCTCAGAGCCGCCACGTAAAATAACAGCATTACCTGATTTTATACATAATGCCGCAGATTCAGCGGTAACATTAGGGCGAGCTTCATAAATCATGGCAATCACGCCCAAGGGAATACGCATTTTACCCACTTGCATGCCGTTAGGACGCAGTGCTAAATTACTCACACTGCCGATGGGATCAGCTAGGGCAACTATTTCACGAATGGCTGAGCTGATAGCGTTGATGGCTTGCTCGTTCAGCACTAGTCTATCGAGCATGGTCTGAGTCAAGCCTTTTGCTTTGCCGGCTTTAATATCTTTAGCATTTTCACTAATAATATTGGCGCTATGGTTTTCTATGGCATCGGCAATAGCATTTAATAGGGTGTTTTTTTCTGTAGTGGAAAGCTGTGCTGCTACTCGGCTAGCCGTTTTGGCATTTTTAGCTGTTTGCTCCATTGAGAAGGAGCTTGAATGTAAGTTTGTCATTTTGATCTTAACCTTTACCTTTGTGGTTATTTATAAGATAACCATATCGTCACGATGAACGATAACATTACTTTGGTTGTGCCCAAGAATATTAGCGATATCATCACTGTGTTTGCCAATAATACGTGCTAAATCAGTATGGTTATAGAGGCTGATCCCCTTGGCAATCAAACGATTACTTTGGTGATCAATTAACTCGACGGCATCACCTGCTTTAAAATTTTTATGCACTGATTTTATACCTGCAGGCAGTAGCGATGCGCCTTTATTCACTAGCGCATTCACTGCGCCCGCGTCGAGAGAAATTTTACCCTGACTTTTTAGAGTATGCTTTAACCAATGTTTTTTAGCTTTGATAATATCTTTGTCGGCGGCAAAACGAGTGCCGGGATTTTTTTGTGCCCATATAGAGGAGAATACTTCGCTTTTAGTACCATTGACGATATAAGTATTAATGCCATGTTCTACCGCTTTTTCTGCCGCTTGAATTTTGGTTTTCATACCGCCAGTGGCAAGGTGGTTGCGACTAGTCCCCGCCATGGCATAAATTTCGTCGGTAATATGTTCAATGTCAGGAATGAGTACCGCATCGGCATTTACTTTAGGATCTTTAGTAAATAGTCCATCAATATCGCTTAAAATAAATAAACTATCGGCTTCGCATACTTGTGCCACTAAAGCGGCAAGGTTGTCGTTATCGCCCACGGTTAAATCTTCAGACGTTAAGGTATCATTTTCATTTACTATTGGTAGTACGCCATTTTCAAGCTGAATTTGTATGGTTTCTTTGATGGAGATAAAGCGCTTTCTGTCTTCTAAATCACTTTGGTTTATCAAAATTTGGCTACAGGGCATATCGAAAAATCGCTGCCAGTTCGCCATCATTTGCATTTGACCAACACTAGCCATGGCTTTTTTTAACGCGACAGAAAGTTTTGGGCTACCATGATGAATGAGGCTACGCCCTGCGGCAACACCACCGGAAGATACCAGAATAATTTCTTTGCCTTGTTGTTGGCATTGAGTAATAAATTGCGCAATAGCTAAGGTATATTGGCCGCTGCAACCTGTTTTTGTTGGTGCTACTAAAGCACTGCCAACCTTGATCACAGCTCTGTTAAAATTCATTAGTCCTCCTCGATTGATTCCTTTTGCAGTATGCTAAAAATGGGGGAGTCATTCAACCGCTTTAGATAAATATGAGCGCAAAATATTAGACGCAATTATATTTTTAAATAACGATAAAGCATATCTAATTATTGATAAATAATTAAAAAATATAATTTATCGACAAAGCATGATTAAATAGTGCTAATTTACTTTGAACTAATTGCTTAATCAGCCTTTTATAATATGTTTAATTTTTTACCTGCCAAGTTAATTGGTTTGCTCTCCTTAGTTTTATATAGCCTGAACACTGTTTTTTGGTTAATACCTATTCTATTATTTTCCTTATGTAAAGCACTGATACCATTGAGTTTACCTCAGAAGTTTTTTAGTTATTTATTGGATTTGATGGCCAGTAATTGGGTAGCGATGAATACCTTAAATCAAAGGCTATTCACTAAAATGCATATACAAGTGAGTGGTTTAGATGAGTTGAATGAAAAAGATTGGTATTTGGTGTTAGCCAATCACCAAAGTTGGGTCGATATTGTGGTTTTACAAAGAGCTTTGCATGGTGAAATTCCGTTCTTAAAGTTTTTTCTTAAAAAAGAGCTAATTTATGTCCCTGTTTTAGGCTTGGCTTGGTGGGCGTTAGATTTTCCTTTTATGCAGCGCTATAGTCAGTCCTTCTTGAAAAAAAATCCTCACCTGCGTGGTAAAGACCTAGAAACTACCCGTAAAGCCTGTGCTAAATTCAAACATAAACCGGTAAGCGTGATGAGTTTTATCGAAGGTACCCGCTTTACTCAAGCCAAACATGACAAGCAAAAATCACCTTTTAAGCACTTACTTAAACCTAAAGCCGGTGGTATTGCCTTTGTACTTGATGCTATGGGTGAGCATTTAACTACCCTTGTAGATGTTACCATACATTACCCTGATGGCATTCCCACGTTTGTAGATTTTCTTAACGGTCGCGTTCAAAATGTTCAGGTTGAAGTGCATGCCATTGAGATACCGCAAGAGTTGAGTGGTGATTACTTTAATGATAGAACGCATAAGATTGCTTTTCAAAAATGGTTAACACAATTTTGGCATGATAAAGATGTAAGATTTGAGAGAATGTTGCAACACTCAACGCAAAGAGCAACGCAAAATACAGAGAAATAAAATGAATGAGTTGATCACTACATGGTTATTAGAGCAGGGCGTTAGCGGTACATATCTTGACGTCAGCGCGATGGGTTTAGGGCTTGTAATTATATTGTTAGCCGCTACGTTGAGCTATTACTTCGCTAAAAATCAAATACTTAAAATAGCTCATCAATTGATTATTAAAACTAAAAATACTTGGGATGATGCTTTGATAGAGCATAAAGTATTAACGCGTTTAACCTTATTATTACCTTTTATAGTGATATTATTTTTAACACCGCTAATATTTTCTCAGGGGTTATTATTGGCAACCCTATTAATTTTGTTTGCCAAAGTATTATTAACGATACAAGTTGCTCGCAGTATTAGTGCCGTGCTTAATGTTAGTAAAAGCTTATATCGAGAAACCGCCAAACAAAAATATCTACCACTTAATGCCATTATTCAAGTGTTTAAGTTAGCGGTGCATTTAATTGCGGTTATTGTTATCGTTTCGCTCATTTTAGATCGCTCACCCATTTATTTACTTAGTGGTTTAGGTGCGTTAACCGCAGTATTGATTTTAGTTTTTCAAGATACCATCAAGGGTTTAGTGGCTAGTATTCAAATTTCAGCCAATAAAATGGTGGTGGCAGGTGACTGGATTGAATTACCTAAATATGGCGCTGATGGTGATGTCATTGAAATTGGCTTAAATACCGTTAAAGTTGAGAATTTTGATAAAACGATTACCACAGTACCCACCTATGCATTGATCAGCGATTCATTTAAAAACTGGCGCAATATGTACCATACAGGGGCAAGGCGTATTAAGCGGACCTTGATTATTGATGTTGCTAGTATTGATTTTTATTCTTTAGAGCAAATCGATTTTTTAGCAAACACTAATTTATTGAAAACTTATTTAATAAATAAAAAGCAGCAACTTGAAGTTGAAAATGACGTCTTAAGTCAAGATGATGGTTTGAACAAAATGGATACCCGTCAGTTAACCAATATAGGTACTTTTCGTGCTTACATTGAAATGTATCTAAATCAACATCAGAGTATCCGCAATGATTTAACCTGCATGGTTAGGCAACTGCCAGCTACAGCCAGCGGTTTACCGTTAGAATTATATTGTTTTGCCAATACCACTGATTGGGTAAAATATGAAGCAATACAAGCTGATATTTTTGATCACCTTTTTGCCATCGCCCCTCAGTTTGATTTACGAGTGTTCCAAAACCCAACTGGGTTTGATTGGAAAAAAATTAGCTAGAAGTATTGAGCTACAAGCAGCAAGAAAAATAGAATCTGAGTTGAGCATTTTACTCTCGAACTTTACCGCTTGAAACTTTTGACTTGCAACTTATAACGGTTCTTACCTTTGTCTGATAACGCCTTCTTGCATAGTAGAAGCAACTAACTCACCTTGGCGATTATATATTTGTCCGCGCACCAAACCTCGACCATTACTGGCTGATGGGCTATCCATGCAATATAATAACCAGTCATCAAAACGAAAGGGGCGATGAAACCACATGGCATGATCGACGGTTGCTATTTGGAAATTCGGCAACCAATGGCTGACGCCATGGGGCAATAATGCGGTAGGTAAAAAGTGAAAGTCTGACGCATAGGCCAACATACAGCTATGATTGCGTAAATCATCGGGTAAACTGCCGTTGGTTTTTAACCAAATTTGACAACGGGAATCCGTTTTTTCTGGTTTGAGCCAGTTGTATTGCTGAATGGGGCGAATTTCGATAGGCTTTTCAGCTAAAAACTTTTCCCGCATCGATTTAGGCAAACTGTCTTGGTGCTTAAAAATAAAGTCACTATAAGATGGAATGCCGTCGGGCTTTGGCACATCAGGCATGCTGTCTTGATGGGTAAACCCTTCTTCAGGTTGCTGAAAAGAAGCGGTCATGTAAAAAATTGCTTTACCATTTTGTATGGCTTGTACTCGGCGAGTACTAAAACTATTGCCGTCGCGGATGTTTTCTACATC
The DNA here is from genome assembly GCA_016765685.1 of Colwellia sp. Taxonomy (GTDB): domain Bacteria; phylum Pseudomonadota; class Gammaproteobacteria; order Enterobacterales; family Alteromonadaceae; genus Colwellia. The sequence goes on from JAESPR010000066.1 coordinate 15,377, forward strand.
ATAAACTACCGGCTTTGAAGCATCACCAGCACGTAAAAAATAAGAATGTAGCGAGTGCACAAAACGATCAGCACCAACGGTTTCTTGTGCGGCGGATAGCGCTTGCCCCATTACTTGACCACCAAACAAAGCTCTAAAGCCTAAATCTTGGCTTTGTCCTCGGTATATCCCTTGTTCAATGACTTCTAATTTTAATAACGCTAGCAGTTCATCTAAAACGACACTCATAGTTCATACTCAAGTTGTTTACAAATTTTGGAGGTTTATTAATACCTTGTTGAGTAATCGCCAATTCAGCAGGTATTACCAGTAATAATAACAGCTTTTATTGAATTATAAGTATTGATGTATAAAACAAATTGAGTTATTTTATACCTATGTTCGGTCAATTTTTAGGCTTAGTGATAATTTTAATGTTTTTTTAACATTTTAATTTAAGAGGTTCATATGCAAGCTACAGTACATCAAAGAGAAGCTTTATTAGAAAGGCGACAGCACGACAATATTGCTACCGATACCTTGTGGAATAAACTTTCCTTAGCGCAAAAGTTTGCTGCCAGTAGCCTGGCACAATTTGGTTATGATCTTACTTATATTAGAAATAGTCATACTGGAAATCTGGCTATTTTATTATGTAACGACAATGCCGCGACAATTTCAACAGAGGGTGAAATTGATACCTCACCAAATATTGTTATTAGAGATTAAAGTATTAATCCAATGTTTCTGTTATCAGGGTTTTATTAACAATAGAGCCCTGTGACTGCTCTTCATATTTAACCAATAAAGCTACCCCACGTAACAAAACCAGTAAGATTACTTCTATTCCATAAACGTTGAATTTTTAGGCTATTTTGATTGAATCACTTAGCCGTGATAGAAAAATATAGGGGTCGATATCTTGAAAAGTTGGGCTTTCAATTGAGTAGGCAATGGTAACTGAAAATTCGCCTAAATTGGCAAAAAACCTTAGCTTTAAAGCAGCAATAAGTTGGTTCATAGTCTTTTCTACTTCAATTTTATCTTGGTGGGGGAAAAGTAACAAATATTCACCCTTATTAATTAATCCTGCACTTTCAAATTCATTGATATGACTATTGATTAAACTAGCAACTTCTCGAGTAACTTCGTTAACCATTTTTTTATTAAATTTAAAGGTTAGCTCTTGCCAATTACTAATAGCAATATAACCTAACGTTAGCGGATAGGAATATTTTCTTGCCATATTAAAGCTCTTTTGATAAAGCCGCTTTGTGTGAATGGGGGTCGCGACCATATAACTTGGTTTTTCTATAGCATCATAGGTGTTTGATAAGTTTTTAGCACGATGTTTGAACCATAAAAATATAACTAAACTCAGTAATAGTAATGTTATGCCAAATAAGATAGAAATAAGTGTTTGCTGTTGAAGATAGTTTTTTGAAAAAGTGCTTGTCAATTCGCTTTGTTCCGCTAGTTTAATCGCTAGTTGGCGTGTTTGAGTGCTAGCAGAGGCATTGGTTAACTTACTTGTGTTAACTAGATTTTCAGTAGATGGTGGGTGCTTAGGGTAGGTTGGTTTCATTGTTCTTACCAAAGCCGCACTGTATTTTGTTTGCCAAAAGTAAGCTTTATTGAGGTTGTTTTGATTTTTGTAAATTTGAGCTAATAATTGATATAAAACAATATAATCATCATTGAGTTCGATATTTACAGATAATTTTTCAGCCTGTAATAATAAGTTAATGGCATTGTTTTTTTGCTCAGTTAAGTTACTTATTTGTGCCAATGAGATAATGCTTTCTAAATAAGGCTTGGCTAGGTTATGTTGATAAAATAGGGCCTTCGCGGCCAGTATTTCATGTTCTGCATCGCTATATTGCTGTTGTTGAATTAACGTTAACCCCAACCCTTGGCGAGCGTATGCTACATAGATAGGGGTAGTTTTTTTCTCCGCATATTTTTTAGCTTCCCAATAAGCATTGTAAGCATCGTTAAAGCGGTCTAGCCGATAATAGGTGTTTGCTAAGTGGTAGTAGGTTTGATCAACATTCGCTAGTTTATTCAAATTAAAGCGTAACGTTAATATTTTTAATTGAATTGTGAGGGCGGTAGGGTAGTCAGCTATATGATAATAAGCGCTTGAGAGAATAGTTAATAATGCTATGTGCTCGGCAAAAGAGGGGGTTTGCCGGATAACAGTTTCTACTTTTTGTAAATCTCTGAGCGCATTTTTATGTTGATTTAACATGGCATAAGCAACACTACGATAGCTTAACGCGAATAAAAAATATTTAGTATTTTCTTGCTCTTGTGGCATGTTTATCGCTTGTTGAGCGGTCGCTAATAATTGAGCATATTGTTTTTTTGCTGAAAAAATACTGGCTAGTTTTATTTGTAAGTACAACTTTACTTTTGTCTGTTTAGTCGGAATAGCTAAGCCGTCTTGAGTAAATTGAAAGGCAGTTTCGAGTTCACCTTTATTACTGGCAACATTGGCAAGCAGTAGATAAGTTTTGGCGAGTATCTCGTTTGGGTATTTTTCTCTGTGGCGGATGATGTTATTACTCAACGTAACCACTTCATTATAGTTGAGTGCTTCAGCATTTTCTCGAAACAAATATTCTACTTGGCTAATAAGTTGTTCTGGAGTGGTAATGCTTTTTTCAGCAGTTATACCATTAAAACTGATCATAGAGAACGAATACAGCAAAAAAACAACGGTGCAGCTAAATATTCTTTTAAATATTAACATGAGTAAAAACACGTAGTTAGAAAAATAACAGAAGTCATTTTAACGTGATTAACGATAAGATGTTAGTTTTTTGTTTACAATTATAAATCAGAGATTATAATGGGCTTGAGCTACTAAAGCTCGACAAGGGCAAATCTAGCGAAAGCTAGAGACGCAAAGTAACCGGTCTAATGGGAAACCTATGACAGCGGGACTGCCAAATTTAGATGTAGTGGGGGCTCTTCTATTTTAAACAGCTTAATGTCTGTTTCCCCGGTTTACTTTGCGTGGCTTCCTTGCCTTTCTTTTTTGTGTTTCCACAACACTTCTGAAAACACTCTTATATCGTAATTTCTTATTTTTGCTCAGTGATGTATTGATGAATTACCTTTTCCAACATACTTAGTGGCATCGAGCCATTTTTCAATATTTGATCATGAAAATCTCGTAAATCAAAGTTATCCCCTAACGCTTCCTCAGCATTTTTACGTAATCGTTTAATGGTTAGCTCGCCAATTTTATATGACAATGCTTGGCCAGGCCATGATATGTATCGGTCTATTTCGGTTTGTACATTGTGTAATGACAATGCAGTATTATTGGCAAGGTAGTCAATAGCTTGTTGTCTTGTCCAGCCTTGAGCATGCATGCCGGTATCAACAACAAGACGACAAGCACGCCACATTTCATAGGTTAAACGGCCAAAATTTTGATAGGGCGTTTCATATATGCCAGCTTCTATACCGAGATATTCTGAATACAAGCCCCAGCCCTCACCAAAGGCAGAAATATAGATGCGATTGCGAAACTTGGGCACATTTTCCATTTCTTTGGCAATAGAGCCTTGTAAATGATGCCCAGGGACGGCTTCGTGCAAGGTTAATGCAGGCAGTACATATAGGGGGCGTCGGTCTAATCGGTAGGTATTGACCCAGTAATTACCCGCTTGATCATCTCGAGTAGGGCCTGAATATCGGCCGGTAGTGTACTTTGGTGCTATATTGGCGGGCACCTCAACCACGCCATAAGGCGTTCTTGGTAAGGTTTTAAATAACGAAGGCAATTTTGCGTCCATTTTTTTAGCAAGGTATGATGCTTCTTTTAATAACGCAACCGGTGTTTTGGCATAAAACTGCGGGTCGTTTCGTAAAAAATCAACAAAAGCTTTAAAGTCACCCTCAAATTTTACTTGTTTGATAATTCCATCCATCTCAGCGCGAATACGTTTTACTTCGACTAAGCCCTTTTGATGAACTTGCGCGGCGGTAATATTTATAGTGGTGTAATGTGCAACGCGATTTTGATAATAGTTTTTACCATTAGGTAATGAAGTCGCAGCGATATTATTTCTTGCCAGTGGCTGATATCGGTTAACCATGAAATCATAATATTTTTGGTAAGCAGGCATGATTTTTTCAGTGATAATTATTTTTGCTTCACTTTGAATTATTTCTTGGGTCTTAGTCGCAACATGAGCTGACATTTCTTCAAAAGGTTTATAATAAATACTTTCACTAACTTCTTTGTTTATAAATGAAATAATAGATTGTTCAAAACCTTTAAGTACGACTTTAGGTTGCGTTATTCCTGTTTCAATACCTAAATTCATCCATGCAATTTGCTGTTCAAAATAGCGGGGCAGTGCACGTAACTTTGCAAGGTAATCTCGGTAATCTTGCTCACTTTTTAAATTTACTTGTTGACTGATATTGGTTATCCAAACATGAAACCCTGATTCCGCGGTCAACGGCATGTAGTGTTCTTTATTTTGGTAACTATCTAATTGATTTTTTAAGGTATAAGTTAAAACAGCATGATTAATTTGGTTATCAGTGTTTAAATCATTGGTATCAATGCTATTTAATGCTTTGAAAATCTTTTGTCGTTTTTTATCTTGTTTTAGCAAAAACTCAGGCGATAAATCAGGTAATTTACCATTGTTACCACCTTCTTCTGGGTCATTAAAGGGGCTACTTTGTTGATAAAATTGCTGATAAGTATGAATTAATTGATGCAGCTGTTGATCATTACGAGTGCTCGTTGCTTTATTCTTAGGTTTTATGGTGTGACTACAGCTTATTAGGAAAATGACAGCAAGCAATGGAAAAAAGAATTTCATTTTATTAACTCAAGTAAGAGAGACGGGCTACTGTAGCAGTATTTTAGCTGAAATTAACAATAAATTTAGTAGATATTTGTCCTTAAATACTAGAGAATTAGTTTAATAGGTGTCATAGAGCACCGAAGTGCTAATTTCATAGGGGTGAATCGGTGAAGTATCACGATTCAATAAAACAAGCAAATAGAACCATGACACTGGCAGTTGCACAGCTGAATCAGTGGCATTTGCCTGTCAACCCGATAAATTATGCGGTTAGTTATGAGTATTGTAAAAATAAAAAACCCATATTAACGGCCAATATCAAACGCTTATTATTATCAGGTAAGGGTTTAGATGGCTTCTTTATGGAGCAGTTATATAAAGATCATGTGCTTGAACAAAGTAAGTTTCGTGATGAAATTATTAACGACCTTTCAAAATTATTTACCCAACTTCAAGAGAACTGTGTGCAATCAACTACGGGTGCACAAGACTTTATTGAGCAACTAGATGATAGTATTCCTGCATTAATGTCGAGCAATAAAAACGAAGTGAAAACGGCAATAACAAACCTTCATCAAGCATCAGCAGCTTTTAAAAAACAGCAACAACAATTAATTGAACAATTAGAGTTATCTCAATTAAAGACCCAGGTTTTAGAAGAAGAGCTTGAAGAAATTCACCAAGAAATATATTTAGATCCCGTCACAGGTTTGCACAACCGTAAAGCACTGTCTAAACATATCGAAACTTGGCTTAGTGAAGATAGCGAAAAAAACATTGCCGCTATTGTCATCAGTGTTGATCATTTCAGCCAATTTAGTGAACGATTTGGTGCTTTAATTGGCGATGTTATTTTGTCAAAAATAGCAAAAAAAGTAGCCAGTTATGTTGATGATAGTGGTTTACCTGTACGTTCAGCCAGTGATGAGTTTATTGTTTTGTTGCCGGACGTTGATGGTGGAATGGCTAGTGAGATTGCTGAAAAAATAAAACAAGGCGTTGCCAAACTCCGTTTTGTGAGTGTGCAATCAGGCGTGAGACTACCTAAAATGAGCATTTCATGTGGTATAAGTAAAATGAAACACAAAGAACCGTTAAATCAGTTCATTAATAGAAGCCGTAAAATGATCACTCGCGAAAAAAGAGATTAACCTACTTTGTATCTAACAGTTTGGCTAATTGTTCTAAATTATTTTCAGAAAAAACCTTAACACCCGCTTGGGTTAGCCGTTTACTGGTAATGCCTTGTCCGGCAATTTTTTTATTAGAAAATGAGCCATCGTAAATAAGCGTGCTACCACACGATGGGCTGGACTCTTTTAATAAAGCAAAACGTATGTGGTGTAGTTGGCATAATGCTAACGCATGTTTTGCACCTAAATTAAATTGTGCGCTAACGTCGGTGCCGGTAATCGTGATAATGCTATTGTTATTAAATTGCTGTTCAGCAGGCTCTCTGGGTGTTGGTAAACCACCCGATACTTCTGGGCAGAGTGCAATTAACCGGTTTTGCTGCTGCCATAACGTTAATAATGGGTGTTTTAATGGTATCAACTCACTATTGTAACGAACATTTTCTCCTAAGAAACAGCGGCTAATAAGTATTTTGTCAAACATAGTTTATCTTTAAATTGCAACGTGATTGATATCACAGTATCCGTATCACGGTTTTCATATCTCAGTAAAAGAGTACGAAGGTGTTTTTAGCTAAAATTTGATGTTGATCGGTCAAACGAACCAAAAAAACAACGACAGCATAAGTCGTTTGAGTATATACTTATTTTCAGAAAATTACATTTATAGACAAAGAGAGACAATTACTATGAAAAAACTTACTCTTGCACTTGCTGCAACCGTAATGATGGCATCTCCTGTTTTTGCTGGTGATGTGGCTGCTGGTAAAGCTAAATCAATGATGTGTGGCGCATGTCACGGCGCAAACGGTATTGCAACTATTCCTACTTACCCTAACCTTGCTGGCCAAAAAGAAGCTTACACACTTAAGCAGCTTAAAGATTTTAAATCAGGCAAACGTAATGACCCATTGATGAAAGGTATGGTTGCGGCACTAAATGATGCTGATATGGCTAATCTAGCTGCATACTACGCTAGCTTGAAATAAGAACGGAATATATAAGTTACGAGTTAAGAGTAACTAAGTGAAAAAGCGTCATTGGGCGCTTTTTTTGATCTTACGTTTTATTAATGATGCTCTTTGATGGCTTGCATAAAAGCTTGCCCATAGCGTGATAATTTCACCTCACCAATACCGCTAATGGTTAACATTTGTGCAGCGTTCGTTGGCTGTACGCGAGCCAGTTCTGATAGTGTTGCATCGTTAAAAACAATAAATGGAGCAATATCTTCACCGTCAGCAATGCTTTTTCTCAGTTCGCGTAATTTGGCGAACAAAACCCTGTCGTATGGTTTTTGTTGTTTTTTGTTTTGCCAGTAACTGGCTTTTTGTAAGCGTGGGCTAGCTAACATTAATGGCTCAGTTGCTTTAAGCACGCTCCTTGATGCTTCGGTTAAACAAAGGACAGATTGTTGTTCAATATCTTGTTGCAAGTAACCTAAATGAATGAGTTGACCAATAATGGCAAACCAATAACCGGCCGTTTTACCACTGCCAATTCCGAAGGTTGATACTTTATGGTGTTTTTGGGTTAATATCTTAGCGGTGTTTTCACCACGCAATACTTCAATAACATGGTTGATATCGCCTTGTTGTTTAATGCGAAAAACACAAGACAATACCTTTTGAGCCGCTTCTGTTGCATCAAATTGGCTGGGGGGATCTAAACAAATATCGCAATTACCACAACCTTGCTGGGTATACTCGGCAAAATAATTTAACACCACTTGTCGCCGGCAAGTTTGCGCGTTAACAAAGGCACTCATGGCAGCAAAACGCTGCATTTCTACATTAACACGCTGCGGATTATCACCTTCACTAATGCGTTTTTTAATGCGGTTAATGTCTTTGTTAGCCACTAAAAACAAGGCTTCAGCAGGTAAACCATCACGCCCCGCGCGACCAATTTCTTGATAATAAGATTCTAGGGTACGAGGCGGTTCAAAATGAATAACATACCGAACATTGGGTTTGTTGATGCCTAAACCAAAAGCGACGGTTGCGATGACTATTTGAATGTTGTCTTTACTAAAACCTTCTTGTACTAGGCCTCGAATGTCACTTTCTAAGCCGGCATGGTAGGCGGCACAATTGATGCCGCAGGTTGCTAGATATTTGGTTAGTTTTTCTACTTGCCAACGACTATTGCAATAAATAATGCCGGAATCATCACCTTGTTTTCGCACGTAGCCTAAGACTTGTTTTTCTCCGTCATATTTTTGCGCTAAGGTAAAACGTATATTGGCTCTATCAAAACTATCTAGGTGAATGTAAGGGTTATGCAATGATAACTGAGCCAGAATATCTTTGCGGGTGGTGACATCTGCCGTCGCGGTTAATGCCATTATCGGCACATTAGGGAAGTATTGTTTTAAATAATGTAGTTGGGTATAGGCGGGTCGAAAATCATGCCCCCACTGAGAGATACAGTGGGCTTCATCTATAGCGAATAAACTTAACGGCAGTTCACTTAAGCCCTGTAAAAAGTAACGATTAGTTAAACGTTCAGGTGCTACATATAGTAACTTTATTTCACCCTGAGATAGTTTGGTGAAAATTTTATTGATGGTTTGCTGATCTAATGACGAGTTAATAAAAGCAGCAGATATGCCTTGATGAGTGAGATTATCTACTTGGTCTTTCATTAACGCAATTAAGGGTGATACGACAATGGTTACGCCAGGCAATAAAATAGCCGGTAATTGGTAACATAAAGATTTTCCACCTCCTGTTGGCATCAGTACTAAAGAGTCTCTACCTTGCATCAACTGATTAATGATGTCAGCTTGTCCGGAGCGAAAGCTGTCATAACCAAAATAATGTTTTAAGGTATCAAGCAACAAGTTTTGATTCTCAGGTGTTTTAACAAGGTGTTTTGCAGCAGTATTCAACAGTTAGTCACCAATAATCTCTAGTGAAAGTTATTTTACCTGAGAGCGGTGCTTGGAGCATCATTATTTTTCCTAATTAAGCATAATGGTGTTAATCTGATTTATCAACACATCCGACCAGGAAGATCTTAAATGAATCATGATGCAATGTATCAACAGCTTACCGAGTTTTGGAATAGTAATATGCCGTTTAATCAATTACTCGGCTTAGAAATTACTCGTTTTAACGCACAAAAATCTGAAGTTCGTTTTGTTTGGCATGACAAATTAATTGGCAATCCGATGCAGAAAATTCTTCATGGTGGTGTTACCGCTTCTGCGTTAGATTTAGCCGGTGGCACAGTCGCGGCCGCTAATATTATTGAGCAACTAACTGATGTTTCTCCAGAAACCATTCAGCAGAGTTTGAGCAAAATCAGCACTATAGATTTACGTACTGATTTTTTACGCCCAGGCAGGGGTGAAGAATTTATTGTTACTGCCCATATTATACGTAGCGGTAGCAAGGTGGCGGTTGCTCGCATGGAAATGCATAATGAGCTTGGTGAACATATTGCCTTTGGCACTGGTACTTACATGGTTGGTTAATCTTTCTGAGTGGTGATAAAAAATAAAATACATCATTAGGAAACGAGTAAAGCAAGCCATGTTATTATGCACGCCTTAGCCAATCATCACGATAATGTAATTCATGTCATTCTCACAACCACAACCACAACCACAACCATCAACTTCTAGTGGCGCTATTAACGCCGTGGCCGCTTATTTTATGTGGGGTTTTGCGCCAATATATTTTAAGTTACTGGTCGATATTGGTGCCGGTGAAATTTTAATGCATCGTATTGTGTGGTCGAGTGCATTTTTGTTGTTATTAGTGTTGCTCAGTAAAAAATGGTCGGTGTTAGTCAGCTTGTGCAAACAACCTAAAGTTATCGCGAAGCTAGCTTTGTCGGCTATAGTGTTAGCAGTGAATTGGCTGTTATTTATTTGGGCGGTAAATAATGATCATTTACTTGATGCTAGTTTAGGTTACTTTATTAACCCTTTATTTAATGTTGCCTTAGGGGTGCTGTTTTTTAGTGAACGCCTGCGCCGAAATCAAAAAGTTGCCGTAGCTTTAGCTGCTTTTGGGGTATTGCTGCAGCTTTTTACTGTTGGTTCGTTACCGATAGTGTCTTTAGCATTAGCGAGTTCTTTTGCTATTTACGGGCTGTTAAGAAAAAAGATGCAGGTTGATTCTTTTGTTGGTTTACTGATTGAATCGTTATTAATGTTGCCGATAGCTATTATTTATTGGGTCTTTTTTGTTGACAGTTCCACAGCAAATTTAATACTAAACAGTAACGCTTTGAATGTTACCTTAGTGATGGCAGGACTTGTCACCACCGCACCATTACTGTGCTTTACCGCAGCCGCCAAACGCTTAACTTTATCAAGTTTAGGTTTTTTCCAATATATTGGCCCAAGCATTATGTTTTTATTAGCGACTTTTTATTATCAAGAATCAATGCAGATGGCAGAGTTTTCCACCTTTATTTTTATCTGGTCGGCGTTGGCTCTTTACAGTTTTGATGCCTATATCACCATGAAGAGGCATAAAGGTTTAATCAACTGAGACTAACATGGGTAAGGTGATTTTACAGATTACACCTTCACCTAAATTACTACTGATATTAATATGTCCACAGAGTTTTTGTTCAATAATGTTGAATACAATATTCATGCCCAAACCGGTTCCACCTTGATTACGTTTTGTGGTGAAAAAGGGATCAAAAACTTGTGCTAAGACTTCTTCGCTCATACCTGCACCATTGTCTTGATAAGTCAAACATAGCTCATCAATACTGTGTTGTTCTAAGCTGATTTTAATTTCGTTTTTTTTGTCTTTATTCTCATCAACTGGTTGAAAACCATGGCGAATAGAATTATTCACTAAGTTGGTAATAACTTGTGCTAAAGCGCCAGGGGTGGTATTAACTTCTATAGTATTGTCGCCATTAAAAATATAATGCACTTGATTTTTTTTCATTTCATTAGCTAATGTAGTCATCACTTCATTAATATAATCGGCAATATTTATTTTCCTTACATTCTCAACGATTTGATCGGCAGCAACTTCTTTAAAGTTGTGCATTAGTTCTATTACTCGCTCTAAGCCATTATTTGATATAGCGGATGATTCGGTAACTATATTGATGTATGACTGTAATTGCTTTTGGCTTAACGACTTGTCTTGTAGTTTTTTAGCCATACTTTCAGTGTTTTCTTGAATCAAACTCGTTGACGTTACTGCAATACCCAAAGGGGTATTTATTTCATGGGCAACTCCCGCAATAAGTTTGCCCAGTGAGGCCATTTTTTCAGATTGAACCAATTGGCTTTGCGTTTCTTCTAAGTGATGTAACGTTTGCGTTAATTTTAATGTGGTTTTTTTATTTTTCAAAAATAAACCAACCACTAATACTAAGGCGAAAACAACGAAAAGAATCAAAACAAAAGTAATGGTAATAGTGACTTTTTGGCTAGTAATAGTCTGTTTTTGTGCGACAAGCTCGCCCCCTTGATCAGTTAACACTTCTTTCTGAGTGGCGAGTTCGTTTTCTTGTTGATATAATTTTTGCCGTTGAGTGATAATGTTTTGCTGCTGTTGTTGCAGTATCAATTTATTCTGTTCAATTAAACTAGCCATTTGTACGTTTTCTTGTTCTTTAATGGCGACTTCATGCTTTTTCTCGCTAATAGCTTGTGTTTGTATTGAATAGTTTTTATTAGCATCACCTAATTGCCGTAATATTAGCGCTAAGGCTTGTTCAGTTTTTTGCTCTTTTTCGATTAACGTTTTCATTGCTAATTGCTGTTGCTTTATTTCTTTACTGCTGCGTTGCAAGTCTTTATTTCGTTTAGCTAATTCTATGCTGGATTGGTTTAGTTTGGCTTGTTGAATGACCAGTTTGTCATTTAAGGCTAATTCACGTTCTCTTGTTAATTGCATCGCCTGCTCTGTTTCTCGATATAAATTAGCAATGTCTAGTTCGGTTCCGCCAAGCAAAAGTAACTGTGCTGAGGTGCTGAGTTTTTCATAAATAATATTAGATTTGTTAACTTCAAAAGAAATAACATTCGCACCATCACCATCACCGTCAACTAAGTTCAACATAGCATTGTGTTTATCGGAACTGTTCTCGGTTACCAGTAAAGTTTGAGAGCCTCGCACTATATTGGCTAATTGCGCTAACTTTTTGTTAAATTGTTTTGGTATATAAAAAAGATCAGCTGCACCAGCTAAGGTGGCGTTAGTGATTAATAAAACAGTAATTTCTTTGTTTTTAACTTTTTTCTGTTTAAATGATTTTTTCAGGAGAGTATAAAATTGTTGGTCTTGGTAAACACCGAGCACAAATTGGTGTTTTTTGTCTTCGTTCGGCCAGTTGATATGTTTTAAAAAATTATAAATATAGGCTATTTTGATTTGTTCTTTATTCAATTGTTGAGCATTTGCACTAATTTGCGAAAAAAAAGTACATAATAAAAGTGACTTGATGAGTATATTCGTTATTATTTTCATAATCTGTTGAGATCTTAAAATAAATTGCTCGTTAGCTATAAAATAACCTAAAAAAGAAATAAAATCTTAATAGATAATCACACCACCTCAATTTTGTCGATTGAGTAATAGTATTAACTTACCCGAAAAAGAACATTAGAGCTAATTTATTATGCATAAAGTCAATACAAAAGTGCAAAAACAACACTTATGCGCTGTTACCCTATTGGGGAATTTAGTTGTTACGCCAGAAATTCGTTATCGGGTTAATCCTGTTGCGGCAATTTCTGAAATTACTGTTGCGACTAGCGCTAAATGGTTAGATAAAAAAACCAATCTATACAAAGAATGGACTAGTTATCATCATATTAAAGTGGTGGGCGATTTAGTTGAGCAAGCGCTGTTAACCGCAAAAAAAGGAGATGTTATTTTAGTGCAAGGCTATTTGAGCAATATAAAACAGCATAACATCAAGGCAAATAACACCATAGAAAAAAAGCCTCTAGCAATCGTTCATGCTATTTTTATTCAAAAATTTAATAAAGGCTATACTCAAGCAATAAATCAGGTTTTCTGTAGTGGGCAGCTAACATCAACGCCAAAATTGGTTACTACGCAAAACAATAAAAGTTTAGCGCAGGTAAATATCAGCATAAATCAGCAAATTTTTTCTGTTGATAAGCAATGTTGGCAAACTCATGCCGTAGAGCGAGAATGTCATGTGTGGGGCAAACAAGCACAATATTTAGTTGAACATGCTCAACTAGGGGATAGCGTGATGGTTGAAGGTAAGTTGAGTTATTTCACTACCGCCGATAAAACGCAATTCATTGAAGCAAAAAATGTGCAGTTGCTATTTTGATTTATTTTTAATTAACCTTTAGTTTTCTTGATGTTATTATGGTTTCAGGTATGGTTTAAGTTAGATAGTTAGCATTGATAAATAAACAAAGGGATGCACCCCAAAGTGAACAACTATGAATAGTAACGGGTATTTCTGTCATTTGATTCGGTTTATGATACTTACAGCCATTTGCGTGAGTGGTTTTAGTCTATTATCAGTCGCGGCGCTTGCCGCAGATAATAATTACCAATTTGATGAAATAGCGCAATTAAATCATGCACAGAGTGAGTCTGCTGACTGGCTACAACTGTTAACCATTCCTAATAACGGGCAGCAATATTTTGTCATTAACAAAAGAGGACAAATGTTTCTTGTTGATGATGGGCTGAAACAACCACATCCTGTTTTAGAACTCAGTGATAATCAATCACAAGAGCCATTATTTATTCAGTTAACCGCGATAGAGCTACATCCTAATTTCACCTTACGAGACCAGTTAGGTTATGGCACTTTTTATACTGCCCACCTTGAAACATTTGATAAAAAAACCACCAGTAAACGCTTACAGGAGCGTAATGGCGAGTTAACCCTCAAGTTTGATGCGGTGATCACCGAATGGCAATTTAATTCAGTTAACTATCAAAAAGTAGACTTAAACACCAAAAGAGAAATATTACGTATAGCGGTACCCGAAGACAGCGTGACTATTAAGCAAATGTCATTCAACCCTTATACTCAGTCATGGGATGATGGTTTCGGTTTACTTTATATTGCTTTGAATGGGCAAGAGAAGTGGCAAAAACCACTGTATTCTGGCGTTGTTTTACGCATTAATCCCGCTAAATTTGGTTTTCGAAATTTTACTGTGCCACTTAACAACCCTTATATAAAAGACAGTCAAATTAAGGATGAGATATATCTGCTAGGAGGGCATCATATCAGGCAGTTCATTTGGCCTGATAAAAATAGCGACAATATTTTACTGGCTCACCGTTATAAAAATAAATTTTTGTTGTCACTAACCGATGGTCATAATGATTGGCGTGAACACCCACCAAAAAAAATATTTTATCAAGGGGATACCGCTATTACGGATATGTTAGCGTACCGTGGACGTAACCTGCCTCATTTAAGAAATAAGTTGTTATTATTGAATCAAAATAATCAACGTTGGTTTGTTGGGTCTTTGGCAGCAAAGCTGTCAGTTAATCAAAGTAGGCCGGTAGACCATGAGCCACAACCTGAATGGTTGTTTAGCCCGCAACAGCTAAATACCGATAATGAAATCACTTTTAGTGCCGATAGTAATGGCGAAGTGCTGTTATTAGATAAAACAGCAGGCGTCATTTTTCAAATATCCCCAAAAAATACGGCTGCGAATAAACCGATTTCGAGAAATATTACTACTGAAGTTCAAACAGAATCTATTAACCGTAGTTATATTATTTTTATCGTGCTGATTATCGCACTGCTTTATTGGTTAAAAAGTAACAAGTTCTCTGCAAAAGCCGTGGTACGCAAACAGTTTGCACATATAGAATTAAGCGAATCAAAACAGCAAATAGGTTTATATCATCGGCATCAAAGTACTACCGAGACCATTATTGATATAGCCAATATTATTTGTTGTGAAGTGGCGTTAAATGAACAGGTAGTCAATACGGTCAACCAACAGGCAGAACAAGGTTTTAATCATCAGAAAGAGCAGTTTTTACGCGACACTTTTGCTAAAGAGCAAGTAAATAAAATGATTGATGGCAAAGTTAGGCAAGTTAGCTTGTCAATTACCGACACCCATAAAAAAAGTTTTACGGTTTGTTTATATATGCGCAAAGGTAGCGATCGTATTACCAAAAAATCTTACACTCTGGTCATTGATGAATTGATTGATTGGTGCTGGTTAATCGCTGAAAAAATCAATGCCGGTGCAACCGAGCAAAGAAAGAAGAAGCCGATAATAACGATAACATCCGCTGACGTAGCTAAAAAAAATCAGAACAAAATGCCACTTCATAGTCAAGCTGCAGCAATTCGTCCCGCCACTCACGCGGTAGAAAAATCCTCGCTTAGTTCAGCAGCACCATTAGCAAAAGAGCAACCCAGTGAAAAAGAAACTAATCAACGCGGTGATGTTAATAATCGGAACCACAACAGCACTACAGTTGATACCGAATTAGTGAATGCACTAGAGAAACTCGTTAACTTAAAGCAACAAGGATTTTTAACACAGGAAGAGTTTACGAAAGCCAAAGAAAAGTTATTGCAAAATTTATTCGATCAGTAGTTTTTACATTCAGTAGCGAGTTAATAGTCACGAGCTTCCAAGAAAAGTTGCGAGGTGTTTCGCAATTGATCTCTTGTTAAGCTCGTGACTTAGAAAATATACTACTTAGTTTTGCAACTATTTAAGTGTTAACAGGTGGTTGATCAAGTTTTGATAATCTTGTTCGAAGTTGTTTTTATCTACTGCGCTTACGTTAATGCGATATTTTCCATTCACTATAATCGTTGGGACACTTTTTAAAGCGCCACTTTTAGACATAACATCTTGTTTTTTCTTCATTGCTTTAGCTTTAGCATTAACGCTAAAACTCTTCATTAATTTATCAAATTTATCACCGTCAGCGCCGTTAAGTACAAAAATATTACGAATGTCCTTTTCTGAAGTGATGACTGCTTTTTGTACATGAATGTAGTTAAATATTGCGGCGACTAATTTTTTCTCCATACCTAGTTGCTCTGCAGCAACAATTGCTTTACTTAACATACCTTGAATTTTTGGTGATGCCGCACGTAAAAAATCAACATGATTACGTTCGAACTTTACATCGTCAGTTAAATTCTTTTTAACTGTTTTCATTAACGGTTCGAAACGGAAACACGCGGGACAATAAAAAGAAAAGTATTCACGTACTTCGGCGTTTCTTGACACTGTTTCACTGACTTTGGTGTATTGTTTACCTTCGCTATATTTTTCCGCATTAGCAGTTATTGAAAAGGCTAAAAGTGGCATTAACAACACCATGAATAACTGATGGATTTTTTTCATTATTGTTTTCCTATTATGATTCAAATATTGATGGCGTACCGTAGCATAACCTGCAACACACCGGTAAATTAAAGTTTAACCCGACAATTTACATGGGCACTAAACTCAATGGTGGTTGTTGCAATGCCGACATTTGCTCTTTCAGCATAAGTATTTGTTGTTCCCAATACTTCTCGGTATTAAACCAAGGAAAGTTTCGTGGAAAAGCAGGATCTTGCCAGCGTTTACATAACCAGGCCATATAATTAACAACGCGCATAGTTCGTAGTGATTCTATCAAAATAAGCTGTGCAGGTTCAAATGAAAAGAACTCTTCATAGCCCATTAATAGCGTATCAATTTGTAACAATTGTTGTTGTCGGTCACCTGACAGCATCATCCATAAGTCTTGAATGGCCGGGCCAGTACGGCAGTCGTCTAAATCAACAAAATGAGGGCCTTCATCTCGCCATAAAATGTTGCCCGCATGGCAATCACCGTGTAAACGTATTTGTTGTTTAGGTTGGTATTGTTTGGCTGCTACTTCAATGACTTGATCCAAAATGGTAAAAAAAGGCAGTCGCAATGACTTAGGAACAAAGTCACTGGTGCTAATGGTGTTGTGTGCTTGATAAAGCATTTCATCAACATTAAAGCTGGGTCGATGAACAAATTTTTCTTGTGCAGCAACGGCATGAATGCGACCGACAAAACGCCCCATCCATTCAAGTTGATTTAAGTTATCTACTTCAAAAATACGCCCGCCTCGACAAGGAAATACGGCAAAATGATAACCTTGATGCTCAAATAAACTGATACCGTTTCTTTTCAGTGGCGCTACTATGGGTAATTCATGATCATCAAGCTCAAAAGAAAAATCGTGTTCTTCTTGAATTTGAGCTAATTTCCAACGCTGTGGACGGTAAAACTTAGTAACGTACTTGGTCAAGTTTTCATCATGAAATTGATAAACCCTGTTTTCATAACTATTAAGCGCGAGCAAACCACTGTCTACGGTAAAACCGGCACTTTCTAAACCATCAATAATGGTGTCAGGAGAAAGTGACTTGAAATCAAATTGTGCCATAAGTGCTCATTTATCTTGTGGGTGGTGTGAGTATAATCATCGTTTATTGAAAAAGCGGCTTTCATGCTCAATACTAACATCACTTTGTGAAGAGTTTTGCGGTAAAACTTGTTCGACAGTAAAGGTGATGTCGGTCATGAAATTTGTTAACTCATAAGGGGCAACTGAAAGGCTAATGGGCAAAGTATATACTGTAGCGGCTTCAACAAAAACTTTTTGTTTGCCATGCCATTTTGTATTTTCAATGCCCTTAACGGAAAGTTTATAAGTATTGTCTGTTTGTGACATATTAAGAATTTTTAAGGTGTAAACATTTTCAATATCACCATTAAAATTCTCTTTAGCTAGTTCTGTTCTGTCGCGAATAATGTCGAATGATAAGGGCACTCGGTTGACAATTTCTAATACTAACAGTGTGCTCATTATCACTAGTACTAGGGTATAACCAATTAATTTTGAGCGTACCAAATGAACTTTTTTGCCATCAAGTTCATGCTCAGTAGTGTAACGTATCAAACCTTGGTCGTATTTCATTTTACTCATCACCGTTGAGCAGGCATCAACACATGAGCCACAGTTGATGCATTCGTATTGCAAACCATTACGAATATCAATGCCAGTTGGGCAAACTTCAACACATAAATTACAATCAATACAATCACCTAAAGCTAATGTTTTAGGGTCTTGTTTGCGTGCTCGGGCACCACGACTTTCACCTCTATTTTTATCATAAGAAACCGTTAAGGTATCTTTATCAAACATCGCAGACTGAAAGCGGGCATAAGGACACATGTGCAAACAAACTGTTTCACGCATCCAACCTGCGTTACCATAGGTGGCAAAGGTGAAAAAGGCTAAAATACTCGCCATGGTAACGGTGGTATTGAAAGTGACAATGTTAACGAATAGCTCATTCATCGGTGAGAAATAACCAGCAAAAGTCATTGCCGTAAATAATGAGAATAACAGCCAACTGCTGTGCTTGAGGGCTTTTTTCCACACTTTTTTGCCATTCATTTGCTGTTGATCGAGCTTTCGGCGTTGATTGGCTGTGCCTTCAATTTTTTCTTCAAACCAAATGAAAATAAAAGTCCAGACCGTTTGTGGGCACATATAACCACACCAAACACGGCCTAAAAAAGTAGTAACAAAAAATAATAAAAAAGCGCCGAAGATGAAAAACCAAGCCAATAACGTGAGGTCTTGTGGCCACAAGGTAAGGCTCCACAACGTAAAACGTTGCTCGCTAATATCAAATAATACCGCTTGATGGCCATTAAATTGTAACCAAGGTAACAGGGCGAAAAAGGCAAAATAAACTAAGTTCATGCGTTGTCTTAGTTTTTGAAAAAAACCAGAATTTTTACGAACATATATCTGATCGCCGGGTTTATAACGTTCATGACTATTTTTTGCAGGATGAATTTTTACATTTTTTACGGGTATTTTAATAGCTGTTTTGTCATTATTGAGGGGAAGCTTGTCGTCAGATTTCACGATAAATCCTTGCTCGGCAGATGAGGTTATTATTGCTTATCAATCAAGAAAATGCCGTAGACTCTTGTTATTAATACTCATCTTTCATTCAAACTCAAGAGAAACTATATTTTGAACTAATTTGTGTATAACATGGTGACGACTTACCTATTATACGGCATTTTATGAAAAATTTATTGATCTTAATCGTTGCTACGGCAGTTTTTTTACATTTTTATCCTCAACCTGAAGTGACCAAGTTCTACAATGAGGCTAAGGAATCGTTATTAGATGGTTTTTCAGAGTTTAGTGATACCAGTGTCCGCTTAAAAGCAGACAAAATATTTAGTGATTTAAAGCCTCAGTTAAGTAGTTTTTCTGCTGATGAGGTTAATGTTTTAAAGGAAATTACCTCATCACGGGTTAAGGTTAATAGCTTTTATCAGGACTATTGTATAGGCACAAAGCGCAGTGCTATTTTTCATCCGACCAATCAAGCCACAATATGCAAAACTATTAGCAAGTATGAAAACATGCTTTAGGGTTTTAAGCAGACAATTTCGCTAATAATATTGTAAAATTTTCTGCGCTGCTATGCTCCTGTGCATGTTGACCATTTTTCACAACCCAACGGCCATTCACCATGACGTCTTTGATGGTGCTTTTTTGACTAGCAAAGATGACACTGTCGAGTAAATGTTGATTATTATTAGCAAAAAGATTCGTTTGTTGTTTATTAAGCACTAATAAGTCAGCTTGTTTTCCTACCGCGATAACACCCGTATTTGAATTAGTGCTTTGTGCCCCACCTGCCGCAGCTTTTTGCCACAAATTTTGACCAACAGAGGCGGTTTCTGCTGAAGAAAGTACCGCTCTTTGCTGTTTAATTAAACGTTGGGTATATTCTAGCCAACGTAATTCTTCAATGGGGTTAACAGAAATATGGCTGTCAGAGCCTATGGCAAAAGTGCCATTTAAGGCTAAAAACTCCGCTGTTGGAAAAATGCCATCCCCCAAATTAGCTTCGGTGGTTGGGCAAATGCCAGCGATGGCTTTGCTCGCTATTATGCCTTGTTGTTCTTGCTCGTTGATATGAGTTGCGTGAATTAAACACCAGTGTTCATCTAATTCAATATTATCTAATAACCATTGTACCGGACGCTTTGAATAATGCTGTAGACAGTCATTAACCTCTTGTTGTTGTTCGGCAATATGGATGTGAATGGGTGCCTTATTGTCTAACGAGCGAACATGTTTAACCGCTTGTTTAATGGCTTCTTTGTCTACCGCACGCAATGAATGTGGCGCTATACCTAGATTTGTATTGGCATATTGCTTAGTTAAGGTAAAGCAATCGCTCACTAGGTGATTAAATTGTTCAGTAGAATTGATAAAACGTTTTTGCCCCTCATTCGGTGTTTGTCGACCAAAACCGGCATATTGATATAAAACCGGTAACATGGTTAAGCCGATACCTGAACTTTTTGCCGCTTTAAAAATGGCCTCAGCCATGGTGGCTAAATCGGTACCCGCTGCGTTGTTTTCATAGGTGTTACCATTAATATCATGGTGTAGATAATGGAATTCAGCAACGCGGGTATAACCTGCTTTGAGCATTTCGATGTAAAGCTGCTGGGCAATTATTTGGGCGTCATCCTGACTCAATTGTGCTAAAAATTTATACATGATGTTACGCCAAGTCCAAAAGCTGTCTTGGCCTTCGCTGCCTTGTTCACTAAAACCAGCAAATGCTCGCTGAAATGCATGAGAATGACAATTAACCATGCCCGGTATTACAGCACCAATAAATGTTACAGCACTGTTTTCTTTGCCAGAGGTAATAGCGGTAATAATGCCATCTTCAATAGTGATGGTTTGATCGGTTGCCCAACCACCACTTAATAAAATATTTTCCGCATAGTATTTAATCATTTTATTTCTCATTTGTAGCGGTTTGTTAACTTTACTGTTTGGAAAAATCAACCAAACACTGTACAAAATTCTTTAATTGTTTTTTTACTTCTCTTGCTTTGTCAGCATTGTAATGATTGCTTGGTTCGTCCATATAAGTGTGCTGCGATAACTCAAGTTGTATAGCATGAATGTTATTAGACGGATCACCATAATTACGGGTGATGTAGCCGCCTTTAAAGCGACCGTTACAGGTAGTTGTATAGGGAGATAAATCAAGCTGCTGAATGTTTTTTAACAATAACTCATCGCAACTTGCTCCATCGGCGGTGCCAAAATTAAAGTCAGGTAATTTACCTGTAAAAAAACGCGGCACTTGTGACAAAATTGAGTGCGCATCAAGTAAAACCACTTTGTTATATTTTTGCTTTAATTGCGTTAAAGTATCAGCCAAGGCCTGATGATAGGGCTGCCAATAACATTCAATTCTATCTGTTATCTCCTGCGGCGTAGGTTGTTGATTTTCAATATAAAGTGCTGATGAGTTAAACGCAGTAGTTGGGCATAATTCGGTATTATCTGCGCCAGCATATAATATTTCGCCACTTGAATTACGGTTTAAATCGATTACATAACGGCTATATTTGGGGGTAAGCGTGTAAATTCCCATTGCTGCGGCAAAATCATATAACTTGTCCATATACCAATCGGTATCTGCAACACTATGACCACTAGCTGTCATGGTGTCAGCAATATGCTGGGGTATCTGTTGACCATTATGCGGCATGCTGATCAGCATGCCAATGTTACCTGTAGATAAAGAATAAGGTGAAGTCATCGCTAGCTCTTTTTGGTTAAAGTTTATTAACATACATTTAAGTGCCTAACCTGTACACTAGTTGTATATACAAGTTAGGTGTTAATTTATCATGTCGAACTAGTGATAAGCAAATATTTTAACTATTTAAGTTATTTTACTAATTCGGCTGCCTTAAGTAATAACGTTTCATGTAAACGTACTTTAAAGTTTGGATTGACGTAATTAAACTGCACTAAACCTTTGCTATCGACAACATAAATTGCTGGTACAGGTAATACCAATCGTTGATCACCTGCTTTGTTTTTTTGCAATGGATTTTTTAAATCCAGTGCTGCTACATATCTATCGGTTACTTTTTGGCTTGAATAAAATGCTAATCCAAAAGCTTGACTGATCACCGAATTAAAATCTGCCAATAATTGATAGTTTAGCTGATTCTTGCCAATACTTTTTTGTAAAGCTTGTTCGTTGTCGGTAGAAATACCAATTAATTGAAAGCCTAGCTTAGTCAGTTGACCTTCTATTTGTTTGAGTTGACCTAGTTGCGTATTGCAAAAAGGGCACCAACCACCACGATAAAAAAATAAAATTGTTTTTTTGTTATTTAATACTTGTCCTAAGGGTAATTTTTTCCCTTCAATAGTGGTTACTTCAACGGTTGCCGGTATCTGCTGACCATTCATCAATGGGCGGACTTGTTCAGCGGTTTCGGCGATGCCTCTAACGGGTTGGTTATCGCTTAACGCTAAGGTTTGCGTACTGGTAAACAAAAGGAATAAGCTGGTTAATATGAGGGTTTTTGTTGTTTGCACTCTTGTTGTTTGCACTCTTGTTGTTTGCACTCTTGTTGTTTGCACAATGCCTTCCTTAAAATAAATAAATTAATTGAATTTGTGAGATAAATACTTAAAAAGAGACCTTATAATTGCAAAAGAATTTCAGTATAACAAACGTATTTCATTGTTAATCTATTTTTTCGATTAGAAATATCGATTTTAATCATTTTAATTGCCGGTTAATTTGCTGAATAATAGTTTCATCATCATTTGAACAACTAAACTTAATCACTTCAGTTAAATTAAGGAAATAATATGTCTACTCAAAGCACAAACATCAAGACTAGTTTCACCAACAAATCAGGCCAAAAAGTGCCTTCAGTTACTTTTCCCATTCGGCTTAATGACGAATGGAGTAAGCGCGATACACAAGAAATTTTCGCAGGAAAAACCGTGGTGGTTTTCTCTTTACCCGGTGCTTTCACGCCAACGTGTTCGTCAAGCCATTTACCTCGTTACAATGAATTAGCCGGTAAGTTTGCTGACAATGGTGTTGATGAAATATTATGTGTGTCGGTTAATGATACCTTTGTTATGAACGCTTGGGAAGCAGATCAACATGCTGAAAATATTAGCTTTATTCCCGATGGTAATGGTGATTTCACTGATGGCATGGGTTTGTTGGTTGATAAAAAAGAAATAGGTTTTGGTAAACGTAGCTGGCGTTATTCAATGCTTGTTAAAGATGGCATTATCGATAAAATGTTTATTGAGCCTGATTTACCCGGTGACCCGTTTGAAGTGTCAGATGCAGATACCATGCTAGCGTATATTAACCCAGAAGCGATTCAAACAGCGCAGATAAGCTTGTTTACTAAACCGGGTTGCCCACATTGTGCACGCGCTAAAGCGTTACTTACGCAGCAGGGCTTGCAATATGAAGAGTTAGTTTTAGGTGAAGAAATTAGCATTTCAGCCATGCGTGCTATTACTAATGCTGATACGGTACCGCAAGTGTTTATTGACGGTAAGCATATTGGCGGGGCTGACGATTTAACGAAATATTTTGCTTAATTGATTGGGCGTAGCTGAACTGAGCTTAACTGTGCTTAACTTAACGAAAGCAATGCTAGCGCCCGCATTACTTAGGTAGTTGATCTTTTAAACTTGTTTTGAAGATCAACTGCCTTTTTTTGTTATAATGTTTTTATTATTTTAGTCAATAACCTTATTTCATGGATAATCAACCCTACAACCCATTACATGGTGTTACCTTAAAGGTAATTGTTACTGAGCTTGAAGCGTATTTTGGTTTTGAAGCATTAGGTCAGCAAATTAACATTAACTGTTTTACTAAAGATCCGAGCATTAAGTCGAGTCTAAAATTTTTGCGTAAAACTCCGTGGGCGCGAGAAAAAGTAGAGCAGCTTTACCTCAAAAATAAACAGAGTTTATCCAAGCCATGAATACACCTAACCACTATATACTTACTTGGCAATGCCCAGATAATACCGGCGTTTTAGCAAAAGTTTCACAAAGCCTATTCGAACATGGCGCTTTTATTACTGAAACGTCACAATATAGTGATCCCTACACCGAAACATTCTTTTCTCGCATAGCCTTTGATGACCGTAACTTAACGGTTTCTGCAGGTGAATTTATTGAAGCGTTAGATGACTTAGCCAAACCGTTAACGATGTCATACAAATTACGCAATAAAGCTGATATACCTAAGGTGATTATTGCTGTTTCAAAAGACGATCACTGTTTAGTGTCGTTATTAACCAAATGGAAATCTGGAGTGCTGCCGATAAATATTGTTGCGGTAGTGTCTAACCATCAAACTTGCCAATCACTCGCTAACTGGCATGGCGTGCCTTTTCATCATTTACCTATTACAGCGGACACTAAAGCGCAGCAAGAGACGCAAATACTGACGTTAATGAAAGAAACTAAGGCCGATTTACTGGTACTTGCCCGTTATATGCAAATTTTGTCTGATGACTTATGTCAACAATTAGCCGGTAGGGCTATTAATATTCATCATTCTTTTTTACCTAGTTTTAAAGGCGCTCGCCCTTATCATCAAGCCCATGAACGTGGAGTGAAAGTTATTGGCGCAACGGCGCATTATGTCACCGCTAATTTAGATGAAGGGCCGATTATTGCTCAGGAAGTTAAGCCGATAAATCATACCTTTACCATCGAGCAAATGGTTCACATGGGTCATGATTTAGAAGCGACGGCCTTGAGCCATGCGGTAAGAATTCATGCGGAACAGCGAGTTTGTTTAAATGGCGATAAAACGGTGATATTGACGTAAAAAATAAACTGTAAAAATATCTATACAATCAGGCGTAGTGAATAGCTGACGTTATTTGGCGTTAGTTAAGTGCTTAAATAGCACTTAAATTAGTGAACTAGGTGAAGATATGGTTAAAATTAGCTCATACTTTTAGTTAGCCTTTTGTTTGATAAAAGAGATGTCCTAAAAATGATCAATATTGAAAAAATTCACCACGTTGCTTATCGCTGTAAAGACGCTAAAGAAACGACCGACTGGTATAAAGATAAGTTAAATATGGATTTGGTTTTGGCGATTGCAGAAAACGAAGTGCCGTCAACCAAAGCGCCCGATCCTTACATGCATATTTTTTTAGATGCTGGTAATGAAAATGTGTTAGCTTTTTTTGAAATTCCTAACTCGCCTGACATGGGTAGAGATGAAAATACTCCGGCCTGGGTACAACACCTAGCGATGCGTGTTGAAAACCTTGAGGCCTTAGTTGCTGCAAAAGCAGAACTAGAAAGCAAAGGTGTTGAGGTTTTAGGGCCAGTTAATCATGGTGTTTTTAAATCTATTTATTTCTTTGATCCCAATGGTCATCGTTTAGAGTTAGCAGCCAATACCGGAACACCCGCACAATTTAAGCAGCTTAATGAAGTGGGTCCAGCCATGGTTGAAGAATGGTCTAAAACTAAAAAAGCACCAAGCCATGCGGCATGGTTACACCAGCAAGATTAATATAAATGTAGGTGAACATTTATGCTTACGTTTTACTTGTAAGGCTGAAGCCTCACCTACAATTTATACCAATCAGATTAATTAATGGTTCAAATTTTAATGAGGATAAATTTTCAAGAACAAGGCGCTTGATTGAGCAATAGCTAGCTATTGGGATTGAAAGCAACGATGTTATTGTATATTTAAACCATTTAAAAAGATCACTTAGTTAGTCTGGTTGGTATTAGTTACTTTTTAACGATTAATGACGTAAAATAGCGCTATTAACCGTTAAAAAAGTATCATCTTTATGTCACGCTCAAAAAAATCTAGAAAACCCGGCGGCGCTCCCACGGCTAAACCTAAGTTAAGTAAGGCTGAATTGGCGAGTGTTGAAAAAAGAGCACGTAAAAAAACCGGTAATAAACCCGGTAATCGCCAACAAGAAGCTCAGCCAGTTAAAAGCCCAGCGCAAAATGCTAATCAACTTAAAGATCCTCGCATTGGTAATAAAAAGCCAATCGAACTTGGTAGTGCTGCTAAGTTACCTCAAACTAAACCTAAAGTAGCTAAAGTAGCTAAAGTAGCTAAAGCTAAACAAGATCCTATTGCGGCCATTCGCACTATGAGCAATGATAGCGTAGATGTGGAAGCTAACTTAGTAGAAAACTTAGACCAAGAACTAGCCAACATTGAAGCTGATGAGCGCTTGCAAGCTATTTTAGCGAAACAAGAAGATGAATTAGCGCTAACTGAGCAAGAAGTCGATTACTTTAATGACATGATGGAGCGCCATCAACAAATAAGTGCCCAGTTAGATGAAGATGAAACTGACGATGTTGAAGTCAGTAACACTAGCCGTATTTCTGAGGATGATTTATGGGATAAATTAGATAATTCATCACTGCCCGACCCATCAAACTCTTTTTTAGGTGATGAAACTGATCAAGATAAAGGCTAAAGAACATGAATGACTACTGGCTTGTTGCATTTGTTGTGGCGGTAATCATTGTTGTTGGTTTAGCCTTTTATGCCGGTAAGTTATTGAAGCAACTTAGTGCGCAAAAACAAGCTCAGCAACAGACAGAATTAGCCCAGCAGCAAGCGTTAGCAAAACATGATCATAAAGTACTTGCTAGCGTAAAAATTATTGTGCGCGCCATGCAAGAAGAACAATGTGATTTTAGTGAGGGTTGTTGGCGTTTATCGGTATTGCTTGATTCATTAAAATTGAGTAGTAAATTAATGCCACAGTTTCCTGCAATATATAAGCTCTACAATGAGATAAAGCACCTTTCAATTCTAGGTGATAGAAAGCAGCTAGAGAAAAAACAGCGCATGCAGCAAGATTATCAACGCATAACAATCGAAGCAAAATTACATAATGACATAGTAGCCGATCTTGATTTATTGCATCAATACACCACAGAAAGAATGAGTATATTGACGATTTAATCCGCATGGGTATAGATTAAAGTTAGCAAGCTTGTGTTGGATCAAAGCCTCGTTCTAGTAAACGTTTATTATAACTACTACTAGTTAAAACAGTGGTAGTCCTCTATGCAAGTCAGTCAAATTTTTGATGCTCAGCTACTCAATAAATATAATACCAGTGGGCCAAGGTACACCTCGTACCCAACAGCATTAGAGTTTCATGAGCATTTTAGCCATGACGATTTCAAACAAGCGATAAAAAAATCGCCCAATCGTGAGCTGTCTTTATATGTGCATATTCCTTTTTGCCATACCCTTTGTTATTACTGTGGCTGCAATAAAGTTATCACCCGTCACCGTGATAAAGCCGATACTTACCTTGAATATTTAGCGCAAGAAATTGCTTTGCAAGCGCCATTGTTTACCGATTATAAAGTTAAACAATTGCATTGGGGCGGTGGTACGCCAAGTTTTTTAACGCATAAACAAATAACCACGTTAGTGGCGCTATTAAAAGAAAAATTTGTTTTTAGTGACGACCTAGAAATGAGTATTGAAATTGATCCACGTGAAATTGATATGGATTTAGCTGAGCACTTATTTTCCCTAGGTTTTAATCGTTTAAGTTTAGGGGTGCAAGATTTAGATCTAAAGGTGCAGCAAGCGATAAACCGTGTGCAATCAACCCAGTTTATTGGTGACTTTATTGCTCATGCCAAAACGGTTGGTTTTCAATCTATTAATATTGATTTAATTTATGGTTTGCCGCACCAAACCTTAACCAATTTTGCCAAAACTTTAGACAAAGCGTATGAGTGGAATGTCGACAGAATTTCACTTTTTAGTTATGCCCATTTGCCTAATCGTTTTGCGGCGCAGCGTAAATTACGTGATGAATGGCTACCGAATACCCAAGAAAAATTCGCTTTAATGAAGTTAGCGATAGAAACCTTATGTAATTATGGTTATGACTTTATTGGTATGGATCATTTTGCTAAACCTAATGACGAACTTGCTATTGCCCAAAGTAATGGTACTTTGCATCGTAACTTTCAAGGCTATACCACTAAAGGTGGTTGTGATTTACTGGGCTTAGGCGTTTCTTCTATTAGTGCTATTGGTAATAGCTTTAGCCAAAATATTAAAGAGTTAAAAGCGTATTACCAAGCCATTGAAACTCAACAACATGCTCAAATCAAGGGTGTTAGTTTGTCACAAGATGATATTATTCGTGGTGAAGTTATTCGCGAATTAATGTGTAATTTGTTTTTAGATAAAAATAAAATAAGTCAGCAGCACAATATTAATTTTGATGATTATTTTGCCGATGACTTGCCTTTGTTAAAGACCTTTATCGATGATGGTTTGCTGGTTAATACCAGCGATGTTATTCAAGTAGATCAAAAAGCACGGTTACTCATTCGCATTATTTGCATGAGTTTTGATGCTTATATGAAAAAGCACATTAATCAGCAGCGTTTTTCACGGGTGATTTAACGTTGAAGCATCACCTACAGGAAGTACGTTTTTTGTAGGTGAACATTTATGCTTACTGTGTTTATGAGTTATGTTAAGAAATAACGCCTAAACTAAATTGAACATCGGCACTAGTGAACATCAACTCAGTGCCTTTGTCAGTATTAACTTCTTTTGCTAAATCTATCCACTGGTAATAAACATTACGATGTACTTTTGCTAGTAAATTTCGACGCACAGTAACGTAAAGTTCTCCGGCATCATTTAACGTTATTGGGTGAGTTGCATCAAGGGTAAACTCATCACCAACATTATTAGTGATCACCATGGTGGTTTTGTTGTCATCTTGCCAATGCCATTGGGTCAAAACGAACGGTGCATCTTCAACACTAATACCGATTTTTTCAACTGGCGTAACCAAAAAATAATTATCGGCTTCTTTTTTAAGCACCGAAGCAAGAAGTTTGACTAAAGAAACTCTTTTAAAAATGCTGCCGGCATAAAACCAATCACCATTAGCTTTTATTTGTAGATCCATCTCACCACAGTAAGGGGGATCCCATTCTTCAACAGGCGGTAGTTTATTGCCTTGTTTATTTCCTTGCATTGAAAGTTGCGCAGATATTTTTTCTAAAGACATCGTTGAGCCCTAATTAAATAAATTATTGATAAAAGAACCTACAAACAAGTATTATGACACTTTTGACAGCTAAGTGACGTTTAAACACAGTCAAAATTATACACAAGGAACAACAAACATTGGAACTAGCGAATATATCTTTAGAGCTGTTATCATTTTTATTCTTTATTGCTATCGTCGCGGGATTAATTGATACCTTAGCGGGTGGTGGTGGTTTGATTTCATTACCGGCATTGATTCTCGCGGGTGTTCCACCGTTAACCGCTTTAGGAACTAATAAATTACAAGGCAGCATGGGCACTGCGACCGCCACCTTTTTAATGTTTAGAAATAGACGAATTAGTTACCAACAATGCAAGGGGTTAATGAAAACCGCTTTTATTGGCGCGGTTTTTGGTGCTATAGCCGTGCAGTTTATTAATACCGAAATACTTTCTTTTGTTATTCCTGTGGTGTTGCTACTTATTGTTGTTTATTTTATTGGCTCACCTTTGATGAAAAAGAAAAACCAGCAGAGTCACTTATCAAACCGTCATTACAAAAACAGGGTTGTGCCGTCAATCGGATTCTACGATGGTATGTTTGGTCCCGGCACCGGTTCATTCTTCGCTTTGGCGGGCGTTTCTTGTCAAGGCCATGATTTAATCAAATCGACCGCCATTGCTAAATCCCTTAATTTTGCCACCAACGTTGCCTCATTGATTATATTTGTATCTGCGGGTCAAATTGCTTGGATAATTGGGCTCAGTATGATGCTAGGACAATCAATAGGTGCATACTTTGGTGCTCACTTTCTCTTTAAAATTAAGCCGTCTTACTTGCGAATGATAGTGGTTATTATGAGCACCAGCATGTTAATAAAGTACAGTCACTCTATGGGTTGGTTAAGTTTTTTGTAAATTATCAATGAAAAAACGTCAAAAAACACTTATTTATTTCCATGGTTTAGGCAGAAACAATACCTACATAGGTAATCTTAAAAATTAAACACATTGGAGTTTTCTCTATTCATATCCTACATTAATAAAAGGCAAATAATTATATTCTCACCTACTGCAATTAATGTTTAGGGAGATATCAACTATTGAAATTGTCACTTACCTTTTTATGAATGGATCCCTTTGAAAAGTGAGATGTCGATATAACAAAGGGTATGATAATGACCGATATAAAAGTAAATACTAAGCGCAATAAAAAAATAGTTGAAATTGATACCTTGGTGAGTGGGCAAAAAAACGAAGAAAATTTACAGCTTGAAATTGAACGACTAACACAACTCAATAAAGAATTTGAGGGGCAGCGTGAGGCTATTAGCAAAGCACAAGCGGTTATCGAGTTTAATATGGATGGCACCATTATTAGCGCTAATGATAATTTTTTAAATGCTTTAGGTTACACCTTGGCTGAAGTGCAAGGGCAGCATCACAACATGTTTGTTGAGCCTGCGTTTAAAGAGAGTGCAGAATACCGCGAGTTTTGGGCAAAACTCAATCGCGGTGAATATGAATCTAAAGAATATAAACGCTTAGGTAAAGGCGGCAAAGAAGTCTGGATACAAGCGTCTTATAACCCCATCTTCGATTTGAATGGTAAGCCTTATAAAGTTGTTAAGTATGCCACCGACGTTACCGCTCAGAAATTAGAGAATGCCAATTTTTCTGGGCAAATTGACGCTATCAGCAAAGCGCAAGCGGTTATCGAATTTAACATGGATGGCACTATCATCACCGCCAATGCTAATTTCTTAAATGCGTTAGGTTACACTTTGGTGGAAGTGCAAGGTCAGCATCACGGTATGTTTGTTGAACCCGTCTTTAAAGCGAGTGCAGAATACCGTGAGTTTTGGGAAAAACTCAACCGTGGTGAATATGAAACTAAAGAGTATAAACGCTTAGGTAAAGGCGGCAAAGAAGTGTGGATCCAAGCGTCTTATAACCCCATCTTAGATTTGAATGGTAAACCTTATAAAGTTGTTAAGTATGCTACCGATGTTACGGCACAAGTCACTACTCTGAACCAAATAGATATGTTGGTGCAAGGGGCTGTGCAAGGAAAATTGCAAGATAGAATTGATACGGATGGAGCACAAGGATTTGTCGCTTCACTTGGAAAGAGTATAAATGATTTGATGAACGCCGTGGTTAAACCAATTAATGATGCTATTAGTGTCTCTAAAGCCCTTGCTGAAGGTGATCTTACTCAGTTCATGGATAGCGGCTATAATGGGGAGTTTCTCGAACTGGCCAATTCAATGAATATGTCAATTGAAAACTTAAAAGGTATGGTCGATGAAATTATTTCAGCCTCAACCAATGTTTTTGAATCATCCAAAGAGATTGCTGCAGGCAATAATGACTTAAGTAATCGCACAGAAACCCAAGCCTCTAGTTTAGAAGAAACAGCTTCCGCCATGGAAGAATTAACTAGTACAGTTCAACAGAATGCTGAAAATGCATCTCAAGCCAGTGAACTATCAACTACCGTAATGAAAAAAGCCAGAGATGGTGGCAGTATCGTGAAGAATGCAATTATTGCAATGAGTGATATCAATAAATCGAGTAAAAAAATTGCTGATATTATCAGTGTTATTGATGGAATTGCTTTTCAAACCAACTTGTTGGCCTTAAATGCAGCCGTTGAAGCGGCAAGAGCTGGTGAACAAGGAAGAGGATTTGCCGTGGTGGCTGCTGAGGTGCGGAACTTAGCACAGCGTTCAGCTGGAGCCGCTAAAGAAATCAAAGGCTTAATTAATGATAGTGTTGAAGCTGTGGGAGAGGGCACTAAGCTAGTAGATGAAACAGGAAAAACTTTTACTGAATTAGTTGATTCAATAGAAGTCGTAGGCCAAATGATCAACGACATAGATAATGCGAGTAAAGAGCAAGCAATAGGGATTGCTGAAGTTAGCGCTGCAGTGAGTCAGATGGATGAAATGACCCAACAAAATGCTGCTTTGGTGGAAGAAGCCTCTACATCGAGTATGTCGATGGAAGAGCAAGCACAAGTGTTATTAGATCAAGTTGCTTTTTTTAACAATACCCATTAGCTGTAGAGCTCAGGTATAATTATTAGCTGAAACGCGGTTACTTTATAGCAGAAGCAACTAAGTATAAGTTCATTCAAAAAAGGATAAATTTTTCTTGTCAATATACGCATAAATGCAATATACTCCTCGCGCTTTTCTTATCGTCAATAGGGATAGGCAGTTTAAGCAAACTCAGTGGTGGCTATAGCTCAGTTCCTATTTTAGGTATAAAAATAGCCCCGGATTGTGATTCCGATAACCACGACCTCAAAAACCTCTCTTTCATATCTATTTTACGTCTTAGTAAAAACCCAACAAACCTAGCAAAACCATAGCCTGTAGCTTAATTTGTTTCAGCTATAAACCTTATTCATAACCGATAGACTTTCGCTTTTATAACTTGCCCCGTTCCATATTAGTTGCACAAATGCGTCTAACAGGATCTAAACAGTTACAAGAGCAGTAAAGAAACGGCTTATTTTGCTAGCATTGGTATAGGCTGATTAAGTTTGTTAACGAAAAGAATTTACTGTCCTATTACTGCCCTTTAATTTGTTAAGACATTTCTATGTACTAAATGAAACTTGAAGTATGTGTGTATCATGCGCATAATATGTTTACGTAATGATTGGAGTGTTAATTATGAATATTACTTTAGGTAAAGAATTCGAGCGAAGAATTACTGAGAAGGTATCTGATGGCTTATATACCTCAGCAAGTGAAGTGATCCGCGATGGATTAAGAATGTTATTTGAGAAAGACGTTGCTAAAAACAAGCAGCTTGAGATCTTACGAGAAGAAGTAGCGAAAGGTTTTGAACAACTAGCTGCTGGCGAATCATCAAAGCACAGCGTAATGGATATATTTGAACAAGCCTCCCTATCAGTAGATGGAAAGTCTACAAGCAAGGCTGCCAATGTCGAACTATAGGCTATCTCCTTTAGCGGAAGAGGATTTATTCAAAATAATTTCAACAACAATTGAATCTTGGGGGGAACACTCAGGCAAGGGTGTATGCTCAAACCATAGATGCAGCATTATTAAAACTAGCTCAATACCCTGATTTCGGTAGAGAAAGAAATGATATTTATAATGGTGCTAGAAGCTTTCCGGTAGAAAAACACATTGCTTTCCTTTAAGTAAAAAGATCAAGTCAGTGATAACGGTATTGATGTTGCTCGTATTCTTCATCAACGCATGGATCTCTCAAAACATTTCTAATTGTATTTTGGTAATATTATAATCATGCCTGAAAGCCATATTAATAAACTTGCCAAAATAGATGCTCGTCTTCAATTATTAAATGAAGAGCGGCTTGCTTTGCTTAACGATCGCCAAGCGTTAATAACGCAACATGAAGCTGAATTAGCCCAAAATTTCAATCTACACGCCTCTCCTGAAGCTAAAATTGACCTTTTTCTTTCATATTTTAAAGGCCGAAACGATGTTTACCCTTTTAGATGGGAATCGAAAAATGGTAGAAGTGGTTATTCACCTGCTTGTTGGAATGAATGGAAGCCAAAAATTTGTAACAAACCAAAAATTAGCTGTACTGAATGTAAAAATCAGAACTTTAAAGTACCAGATCACCAAGCCGTTTATGGACATTTGAAAGGTATTAAAACCATCGGCATCTATCCTCTATTAAGTGATAATTCAACGTATTTACTTGCAGCAGATTTTGATAAAGAGGACTTGTTTGAGGCTACAACTGCGTTTGCAACGACTTGCGAATCGTTAAATATTCCCTATCTATTAGAACGTTCAAGAAGTGGCAACGGTGGCCATATATGGATCTTTTTCTCGGAAGCTGTGACTGCTAGTGATGCTCGGCGGTTAGGTAATGGTTTACTTCGTAAAACAATGGAACTCTATCCGTTACTATCATTTGATTGCTTCGATAGACTATTCCCTAACCAAGATATTATGCCAGAGGGTGGTTTTGGTAACCTAATTGCTTTACCGCTACAGCTAGAGCCAAGAAAATATAATAATAGTGTTTTCATTAACAATGAAGGCGTGCCTTATAATGATCAGTGGTCAATATTGGCATCTACTCAGAAGATGACTAAATCTCAGCTTCAATCAACTCTAAATCAGTTAAACTCTTATATTGAAAGAGCACCAGATGACATTGAAAAGAATGAGCCATGGAAGAAGCTTAACGATGATGACAGCATTAAAATCACTGATTGTCCGCAGAAGGTCACATTAACGCTAGCTGATCAATTATATGTTCCAATCGCTAATTTACCCGGAAAACTGACCTCTAAGTTAAAGCATTGTGCAGTATTTTCTAATCCAGAGTTCTACAAACGACAAGCTTTACGCTTATCAACGATTGGTACAAGTCGATATATTTGTTCCGCACATAGTGAAAATGGTTATTTAATCTTACCTAGAGGTTGTTTAGCCGAAGTTACTCGCATCATATCAGGCCAAAAAATAGAGATTAAATACACCGATAAACGATTTGAAGGTAGCCAACTAGAAAAAATCAAATTCACGGGTAAACTTAAAAGCCAGCAGAAAAAAGCTGTTGATGCTTTATTTGCACAAACAAATGGTGTTTTTGTTGCATCGACGGGTTTTGGTAAAACCGTTACAGGATTAGCTCTTATCGCAAAAAGGAAGGTGAATACCTTAATTTTAGTTCATAACCGTCAATTAGCGGAACAATGGCTTGAACGGATAAAAGTATTCCTAGCGAACGTGGAAGTAGGTTCATTATTA
>JAESPR010000067.1 GCA_016765685.1 Colwellia sp.
AGAAAAATCAATATCAACACTTTGTTTAATTGCTTGATATAATGCATCAACAGGGCCATTGCCTGTGGCGGCGTGAATTTTTCCTTCATTATTGTCGTTACTATCCCCAGCAAACAACTTAATGCTAGCGGTAGCAAAGTCGCCATCACCACATTGCACTTTAATATTTTCTAAGCGGTAGTAATCTTTCAAGTCTTTTTGCTTTAACTTAAAAACCAACGCTTCTAAATCATCATCAAATACTTGGCCTTTTTTATCCGCAAGCGCTAAAAAGTCAGTGTAAAGTTGTTCGATATCATATTCGGTTTCTTGATAACCCAAACTTGCCATGCGATGTTTAATAACATGACGACCACTACGTGAGGTTAAATTTAATTTGGTTTTTGCAATGCCAACACTTTCAGGGGTCATAATTTCATAAGTATTACTAGCTTTTAACATGCCGTCTTGATGAATACCCGATGAATGACTAAAGGCATTACCGCCAACAATGGCTTTATTTAATTGCACCGGCATATTACACAAGGTGCTGACTAATTTAGAGGTACGGGCAATTTCTTGGTGATTGATGTTGGTATTGACATTAAGCAAGCCTTGGCGAGTTTTCATGATCATCGCGACTTCTTCTAATGAGCAATTACCGGCGCGTTCACCAATGCCATTGATAGTACATTCAATTTGGCGAGCGCCGGCTTGTACTGCCGCCATAGAGTTAGCTACCGCTAAACCTAAATCGTTATGACAATGCACAGAGATGATCGCTTTATCAATATTAGGCACGCGGTTAAATAAGTCGGTGATAATGCCTTGAAATTCAAATGGCAGGGTATAACCAACCGTATCTGGAATGTTTACTGTGGTAGCACCGGCGTCAATAGCGGCTTCAACCATACGGCATAAATTATCAATAGGTGTGCGACCGGCATCTTCACATGAAAATTCTACATCGTCGGTAAACTTTCGTGCATATTTAACTGCATGAACCGCCATAGCTTGTACATCAGCAAATTCTTTACGCAATTTTTGCTGAACATGCACATCAGAGGTTGAAATAAAGGTGTGAATACGAAATTGATCTGCCACTTTTAACGCCTGTGCACAAGCATCAATATCGGCTTCAACCGCACGAGCTAAACCACAAACTCGGGCATTTTTAATGGTACGAGCAATTTCTTGTACTGATTCAAAATCCCCCGGAGATGATACCGGAAAGCCAACTTCCATAATGTCTACGCCTAAGCGTTCAAGCGACAAGGCTATTTGTAGCTTTTCATGTACTGACAAACTAGCGTTTAGTGCTTGCTCACCATCGCGTAAGGTGGTGTCGAAAATAATGACCTTATTTTGTAAAGAGCCTTTGGCTGATGTGTTTTGAGAACTCATCTATATTTATCCTTTATCTGCCTAATTTTGTTTATTAATTTATTTAAAAACTCACTAACACATAGGCGTAAAAAAACCCGCGTTAGTGAGGCGGGTTTTATTTGAATATTTTATTTATTTGATTCTAAAAGAACCATTGAGTCATTAAATAAGCAACAAAACCTAGCCGCGCATGATGAGTGCGAGGAGGAGGTTGAGTTTATTATGCTTAATTAATTTAATCATTTTGTTTTAGTTATTTTATTTAGAGAATCGTTTGTTCAAAATTTTACTGTCCTATTAATAGCGCATATACTCTAACGCTGTCAAATGAAAAAAATTTAATTGTTAGATGCTTTAGTTATATATACCCAAGCGACCTCAAAATTCTTGTTCAGGACTACTGAGCAATTCATGATCAAGGCGCATCTTTTTATTAATGGTTGTTCCCTTAAAAACAGATGCAACGACGAGCATGGTTTGCTCAGAAGTCCCCTACGGGTTGGTTTAGAAACGTTTTATGCTACGTTATTGATTTTAACAAGGGAACAACCATTCTCTTCAATCAATGCCTTGCCTAATACGTTTCTAATTCCAACTGAATCATGCAGTTTGAAGTGGTTTGGGTATACAGCCAAACCTTGAGGTGCTCTGGATATAGAACAATAATTCAAATAGTCCAATACTGCATTTTTTTTCGTTGTTTTAAGTTTCTAAAAAGATTTAAAGGCTTATTTTTTTTAGCTTGCTTACCATTGGCTAAAATGGTTTCAGTTGCTGATAAAATACGCTGTGCCGCTTGCCCATCACAATAAGGGTGGAGATCTTTAGCATATACCTTAATTGCAGCTTTTAATTGTTGGTTAGGGTTAAGTGCTAATTTTATTGCTTGTTCGAGTTGATCCGAAGTTTGAATATTAACTAAGTAATCACCGGGCTCTTTATTATTCAAACTTATCGTTGCTCTATTAAGCAATGAAAACTCACCGATAACAGAAGAGGTGTCGGATACCATAATATCGGCGGTTTGTAATAATTCATTGATGCTTGCTGTTTCGATAATTTGCAGATTATCTTTCACTAAAGTTTTATACTGTTCAAGCCATTGAATCGCCATTTTTGGATGGAATTTAATTAGCCAATGATAGTCTTTTACTTCGCTTAAACGTTTTATTTCCTCAAACAAAGCAGGAGCCGAAGTTAACGCAGGAGAAAAAGTTGGCGCATAAAGAATGATTTTTTTGTTTGCAAGTTTTAGTTGTTCGGCTAGAGGCATTGCTGGCGTAGTAAATAAATAGTCTAGCTTTGGCCAGCCAGTTTCCACTACATCAAAAAAGCCATGTTTTTGAGCTAAGGCATTAAATCGACTTGTGGTGGCAGGACCATGAGTGCAATATAAATCAAAAAAATCTCGAATAACAAAGTGACCTTTTTTCTTCCATTCAAGCCCATGAAAAATTTGTATTTTTACTCCAGGGATAAAGTTTGGTATTTCATTACCCGGTGCAAAACTAGCATCAGGATTGTAGGCTCTAGCGTCATCAATAGAGTTCAATACCAACTCATTATTCTGAAAGTAGCTCAGGGTAACTTCTTTGCCTACCGCTAGCCATTTTACTTCATCACCTTGTGCTTGTATTACTTGCTGCAGAGGTCTAAGTATTTCAAAGGAATAATTATGGGCGATGTAAAACAAATAGCGTGTTGAAGTCATAAGGGAAACTTTTGTCTCATATTAAAATTAAAGCCGTTTGGTTTTCACTACTTCGATAATTTCAGTGGTTGAAACGGATGGTGTTCGTGGTAAATAAACCACCTGACAAATGTCTTTTAAATGATCAAACTTACCTTGCCAATCATCACCCATTATCAGTATATCGGCATTGTAATATTTGATGTATTCAGCTTTCAACTCGAGTGATTCTTCTAAAAAAACTTCATCTACACAACGCATTGAGCGAATGATGTGTTGGCGATCATCTTCACTATAGACTGGCGGTCGTCCTTTTTTAGAAACGTTTAATTTATCGGATGAAACGCCAACAATGAGATGATCACCATGTAGTTTTGCTCTTTCGATAATATTAACGTGGCCGACATGAAAAATATCGTAAGTGCCAAAAGTGATAACTCGCATTTTTATTGTTCCTCAACTTCACCATTAATTTCTGTTTTACCAAGTATAAGATACACTAGTTTGCACAAAATTTTCACTCTCATTATTCTTACCTAAATAGAGTTTTATCCCTAAGAAGCCAGATTCAACTACTCGGGTATACTTCAGCTCTACTTCATGTGCTTGTTGATAATCAGCAAAAAGGGAATTATTAAAATTTGCTGTGCGATACAATAGAGATATTTGAGATATATCACTGTTTTGCCAGTCAAATCTAACACTACCCGCTTCACCGCCAACGCCATCTTTAGGATCTTTCATGCTGCCCCACCAATGCCCCATTTTAACGCCACCATTTGAGTAGCCTTCACCATAAATATGATGTGTGTACCAAGCGCTTTGAAAGGTAGTGAATTCCATATTTAATGACATGGCTTCGTTTAAATAAGGGAAAAACAAACCAAAACTATTAGCTAAATTGGCTAATTTATAATTGGTGTAATTGTTGGTATCTTCACCTGCATATTCATAATAAAAGCTAAAGGGCATATTAAACCAGTTGAGATCAAACTTACTGGTAATTGACGCTTGTTGATTGCCAAACTCTTCGCTGCAGTTTTGTAAAGCTGTTCCTATGCCGCCGCAATTATCATTGTTTACAGGGTCGATAATGGCATTCCAAACATCACTTAAAGTAACTTTTTCATCACCACCAAACATTAAAGTACGATTAAAGCCGAGAGTCCACCAGTCAAAGGGTTGAGCACTTAAATGCATAGTTAACAGTGCGGGTTTACCCGAAACAGCCGCTTTATTTCGATCAAATCGAATGTCATTTTGTTCATCTAATAAACCGATAGACATTTCGTACTTTATATTATAATCGGTGATAAGTCTTGGGTTGCTAATGGTTACACTTAATGGCGCTTTAGCCTGAGTAGAAAGCAGTACCGCACCTTCTTGAAAGGGCGATATCCAGCGCTCTCTATAGCCAATGTCAACTTGCAATACATCTGCACCGAATGAAATAAAAGTGTTAGTCCTAAGATAATCGCCACCGTCATAATAGCGGCCGCCAGCATTGAAAATGAGGTATTGGTTTGCTTGCCAAAAGCTACTAAAAGAAACTTGATAATTAGCATCTGCCATTTGGCCGCGTTGATTAGGCAAGGTGATGTTTTCGGTATCAGCATAGTTAAGTTGAACTGAAGCGTAGGTAAGCGCGGTCGCTTTTTTATATCGCTTAAGATAAGTTGAAATGCGTTGGTATAAAGCAGGGTAGCTATCGATAATTTTTTCTAAATAACGGTTCACGGTTGCAGCGTGATAAGGCTTGGTTAAAATAGGCAATTTTGCTAGCGTTGCTAAACGATTTAGCTCTAGCTCTATTAAGGGCTCTACCTGCAGAGGAAGGTACGGAGATGGCCCTTTGGCAAATGCATGAATAGTGATTGAGTATAGAAGAATAAAGAGAGAAAATTTAAAAAATTTCAAATGAAACTACACTGTTCAAAAATAAAGGGGTATTTTAACGAGCAAATTAAGGAAATACTAGTGATTGAACAAGAATGTAAGTATATTTTTAATTACATTACTTAAACAAACCATCGTCAATGTTTTTACCTGCTTTCATCATTTTAGGTGGGAATGTCTATTCCGGTTAACGTAAATGGTCACACCCTCTTTGTGACCTGTTTGGTTAGTCCCTAACCTTGATTTGATAGTTTAAAATATTTCTGTAGAACGAGCAATGATATTAACAATTCTTGTTTGCTATTTTGAAATTGCTTTACATAATCATTGGCATTATTGATTGTTTTTTGAGCTTCTTCTATGTGTGTATTGTAATACTCGATTTTTTCATCTAAATCTGAATAGTCCTCTTTTAATTCTACATAATGATGATTAGCTATAAGCGTTCCTTCCATAAACCATGTTTCAAATTTCGGTTTGCACATTAAACAAAGAGAATTTGAGGACATTACCCATTTTAAACTTGTCGCAACATCATTACCTTCAACACAAAGAATATATTTAAACTTTAACTGCTCGGTAATAGACATTGGTGCTTTTTCCCAATGCGTATTTTTTCCGTTTTTATTTGTTTTACCTATATCACAGTTTTTAAGATTTAATGCTTGATTAAAAAAAACTTCTCGATGAGGTTGTTTTCCTTCGAATACTTTACCACGCCATACCGCCATATTTTTTTTATCTGATAAATTAATGTTATCATTGATAAAATTAAAGTGCCTTACCGTATCAAGTTTCATAATAACTGAGTTGCTATTATTATTAGAGATTGGGCGAGATTTTACTATAGTGGCAGTTTGCTCAACCGTCGTGACATCACCAAATAAATACCTAATTCTCATTGATAAAGGAAAATAGTTTAGAGGGTATTTTAAGTCATAAAAATAAGCGCTTTTCCCTTTCAACTTATAATCTTTTAAAATTACGCTGTCACTAGGTAATGTAAAGGGGGTGGGGTGTTTTAAATAATAGTCAACTCTTGAGTTGAGATAAGAAAGCCTATTTTCATCAATTTTATCAATCAGTTTGTTTTTTTTATTAATATTAAATGATCGAGGCACAAGTGATCTTAAAAAATTGATAAGATAAAATCTTATCTTGCTGTTTTTTTTTAAATTTATTTGTCGCATATTTTTTCTTTGGCTGATGAATTTTTTAAATAACTGCCCTGAGGTGCTTTTTTAGCAACCCTGCTAGGGCTTACTAATATTTATGGTTAATTAGCTCCAACTGTCCATCGAGTTGCGGCGACGAGCGAAAAGCCGTGGTAAAATCAAACCAAACAATAAGCCAACACCTAAAACTATGGCACCATTATAAAAGCGTTGGGTTAGCATTTTTGAATCTTGATTTTTGACCTTGCTTTGAGTTTCTTTAAGTTGCAGCTGTACTTTTTTTAATTGAGATGACAGATTTTTTTTATCTTGGTTAAGATTTTCTATGGTACTTTTAAGCTCATTACGTTCACCATCAAGTTGGTTGACGTAATCTCCACTATTGGTTATTTTCTCATTCAGCTCTGCCACCATAAAGCGTAAACCGAGCTTTGTGGTGATATATGTTGTTTCTATCCAAGTAACACGGTTTTTGTCATCAATTATTTCACTGTAGCCTTTTTCTGATTCACCTGTTGTTTGTATTTCTGCACCTGCATTGATAGTACCTAAAATTCGGTAATTTGTACCCGGACCAGCGTGCATGAATATAGTCAAGTCATCCGAAACGTATGCTGTTTTAGTATTAGAAGGTGTACCTTCTTGAGCTTGAACTAATGTCAAGGCAGAAAAAATGATGCAAAATCCGATAACGCCTTGTTTAATTATTTGTCTTAGGTATTTAGTCAAAATGTTCATGCAGCAACCACGAGTAAAGTAAATCATTGAAAAGAAGATATTATGTGTTTGGCGCTTTGATATCAAGTTTTTGATAATAATATAAAATTGAGTAGTAGAGTGTATGATGCATATTCATTTTTGTACTAGTAGATCCTTTAAAAAGAATTATTTACTATCGTTTATATTGACGTGTTCAATCAGCTCATCCATTAGTTTTCTTTTAATTTCAAGCTGTTGACCTGCGTTTAAACCATATTTTTTTGCTAATACCTGATAATCATCGGGTGCAAGGCTAACAGTAAGGCGAGGGCGTTTGGGGCGTTTATTAATCGTTAGCCCTAAAATATCACGAATTTGATCCGATGGGCTTAAACCGGCATCAAGCGCTTCTTTTCTAATAGAGAGTTGAATTTTCTCATCCATGTCAAAAGCAACTTGTACCGCTTTTATTGCTTTTACTGAAGATTGCCATTTTGTAGGCATATTTTTAACCATCTTATTTTATTCACTTAACTGGCTGAGTACATGTCAATAATATCAGTTAACGGCCTAAATAAGGTGAGAAAAACATCGGTATCACCATCTTGCCATACTTCGATGTCTAATCCTTTGCTTTGATCTTCATTATACAAGGCATAAAGTTCAAACTGTTCACCGGCATCTTTGCCTTCATAAGTACTAATATTTTCACTACGATGATCTTTGCGATGGAAAAATCCGACTTTTGCAAAAACACTTTGCTGATATTGTTCACAGCTCCAACTTGTGGTGATCTCACTATCCGTCTTACGATCAAGAAAAGCTTGTCCTGGCTCGTCAAAAATTTCAGAAAAATTATCTAAATCAAATAACGTTTCTACCTCTTCTTGGGCTATTTTTAAGGCGAATTTTAATTCGGTTGAATCATCAACATCTAAAGATAAAAATATTAACAGCTCATTAGCGCCTTGTAATGTCCATTCTGTTTGCGTGTTCTGCTCGTATTCATAACTACTTACTGCCGTCACTTGCAACTGTTGATTACGCAATATTTCTGGTAAAGCAAAACTGTCAGTTAAGACGATAATATCACCGACTAAAAGCTGATTTACGTGTGTTAAAGTTCGTTGCTTTTGATCATCTTTATTAAATATTTTTTTAAAAAAACTCATTAATACCTACCTGTAGTTCCGGATTGTAGGTCGATGCTCGCCTCGACAACTGCCTCGACAGATATCGTGACAATTGTCGGGCATCGCTTCGCTCTGGCCGACCTACATTATTTTTGTTTCGCTTTAATGCGATCTAACACTGAGCTGGCACTACTTTCTTGTGAGCCAATGCCGGCAGCTTTTAATTGTGCAGCTAATGAAGAGTCAGAATCTTCAGACTCAAGTATTTCAGCCGCTTTCATTTTATCATCAAATTTTTGCTGTTTTGCTTTAATACGCTCTAATGAGTCTTTAGCGCTCAACAGTTTTGAATTGCTTGATGAAAAATTATCAGTGATTGCAGACGTTGCTTTTTGCACACTTTCGGTGGTTTTTACCATAGACAATTGACGTTTATGTTCTGTGACTTGTCGTTCACTTTTCTTAACCAATTCTTTTAATCTATTGGCATTGCCAGCAAAGCTATCGTGGGCTTGTTGTTGATCCGCTAAATCGCTTTCTAAGGTTGCTATTTTTTCGGCGACGGCTAAGGCTAACGTTTCATCACCTTTTTCTAGTGCTTGACCGGCATAACCTTCGTGCTCGCTAATTTCTTTTGTCAGGCGAGCTACTTCACGTTGGGCTGACATTTGCTCAGCCATAACACCAGTTAAATCACGTTTAGCTTTGGTTAAGTGGTGTTCTGCGTCGCGAATTTCTTGCTCAAAAATACGTGTGGCATTAGCATCAATAATCGCTTCACCTGCTTCTGAGGCACCACCGCGAATGGCGGTCATAATTTTTTTAAATATACTCATCATTTTTCTCCGTTAATACTCTTGTTACTACTAGCAACGAGTCGCTGT
Source organism: Colwellia sp. (assembly GCA_016765685.1). GTDB lineage: Bacteria > Pseudomonadota > Gammaproteobacteria > Enterobacterales > Alteromonadaceae > Colwellia. The sequence goes on from JAESPR010000067.1 coordinate 8,843, forward strand.
CAATCTATAAAAGAAAGTCACTCATATCATCAATGACTTCTAAGGCGTTATTGCTTAAGACTGCTAGTTCATGCTCTAAATCATTAAAACTTGAATTAATAGAAAGTGCTCCAAACACCACATATTTATCACCAATTTTTGAAAAAGATGATAATGGCATAGGAATATTCATTTCTAACATGCTCTCGTGCATTATGGCTAAGCTGTCTGGTTTTACTTCATCTGCGCCCCAAAGGTAACTGATACATAATATTTGGTCGTCAGTGACTGAAACAAAAATGGGCAACTCTTCTCGTCCCAAAATGGTGATTTGCAGCACATCGACTTCACCTGAAATCGGTTGACAGTCAAAATTCATCCCAGTGTCTGAATTGTCGGCCAAACCATTTAAGTGGTCAGCTATAGTATGAATGTTCATGTATTCCCTATCCTTAATTATTATACCAATCTCACAAACTATGTGATTATTTCTACTTGTTAAAATCACCAACTACTGCGTTATTTATTTAATAATTAGAACAACTAGTTATTGAAATAAATGCCTTTTATTTGGCGATTTTTCCTACGTATAAAATAGACCACTCAATTAATGAAATGGGTATTCTCTAACTATCAATGAACGGTGACATAATATGTCAACGTGGTTAAATTTAGCAGCTTGACATATTATGTCAAGTGTTTTTTTGTCTGTTCTTTCTTTTTCTTGATTCTTGCAGCTTGTCGCTATTCTATTCCTTGCTGGTCTTGCCAAGCTTGTTGATGAAATTGATAAAGAGTATGGCTGCCTAACGTATTTATGCCAATATTATCTTTGTTTTGATAAAAGTCATTTGGAAAAATAAAAGCAGCTTTTAATAAGTCTAGGTTTAACCAGCTATGTTTAACCGGCAATTTTTCTAAGTTATTTAATCTTGTTAGTGGACTAGCCCCCGTTTTTGCCGCGATAGTCCAACCCCATTCACCAAAACTTGGCACGTTGTCGTGATACTGTTGTACCTCAGCAAAGTTGGCGGCAGATAACGTTTTCCCAATGGAAATAAAGGAGTTTTTCGCATGATATGGGCTAGTTGATTGAATGGCAATTAAACCATCACCCGCAAGCAGTTGTTTTAATCGGGCATAAAAGTTAACGGTATAAAGTTTATTTAGATCAGGGTGACTTGGGTCGGGTAAGTCAACAATAATCGCATCAAATACTTGCCTTGATTTAAGTAATTCATTAATGGTGATAAAGGCATCGCTACGTAAAATAGTAACGCGTTCATCTTGTAAACTATTTTTATTCAAATAACTGATTTTTCTGGCGAGATTTTCATTCACATGTAGTTCCGGATTTTGAAAAATATCAATTAATTCGCTATCTAAGTCTATTAATGTGACATTTTTAGGTGCATATTTTAAAACATCTCGCAGCGCTAAACCATCACCCCCGCCAATAATTAAAATATTATCATGGCGCGCTGATCCCGCTAATACCGGGGCAACTAAATAATCATGGTAAATATGCTCATCAATGGAAGAAAACTGTAAACGGCCATTAAGGTAAAAATTAATGATACTTTGTTGAGCACGACCGGCATTTAAACCCATATTTCTTTCTGTGAAGGTAAGTTGCTGATAACGCGTTTTTTTAACGTGCACGGTTTTGTCTAAATAGAGCAAACTATTCATTTGGTTAAGCCATTGGTTACCATAATTAAACATCAATACAATTATTAAAGCTAATAGTAGGTGCAAACCAACAAAAGTTTTTCGCCAATGTAATTTATGCCAATAACGCATAATAAAAAATGCACCGGCAATAAGATTTAAACTCGCTGTTAAGGCCGCGGCCTTGCTAATGTCGATGCTTAATAAAAACAGCACCCAAATTGCAGCGCCTATACCAGCGCCTATATAATCTGCACCATAAATAGTGCCTAAATTGTTGGCTAAATGCTGGCCATGAATTTGTTCACGGATACGCGCAATTAAGGGGATTTCCATACCAATAAAAAAACCCAAAATAATCCCGAAAAAATAGGGGCTTTTAATCGCTAAAAAGCTTAACTGATTAAAAATGCCACCTTGAGGTAACATGTCGGGCGGCAGAGCAAACATATCGGCAATAATATGAGGTAATGTTTGCGTAATAGCGATTAAGCCGCCAATAAATAAAATAGCGCTGGTGCCGAGCAAGGCGATAATTAACTCTAAATAAACAAAGCCGTTATAAGCACAGCGCACTTTGCGGGCAGTAAAAGCGCCTAAACCCATAGCGACTACCATCAAACCAATCATGGTGTAGATGGTACTTTCCATTACACCTAATACTCGACCAGCGTAATGAGAAAGCAGGTACTCATAGACCATGCCACAACCAGCTAGTACTGCCATAGTTAAAATCAACAGGGTATCGTCGAGCAGGTGGGAGTTTTTAGCGCTTTTATTGAACATAGGAGGGTAATTTATTCACGTGATTTTGAGTTGAGGCGAGCGTTTAACTGAAAAGCTATAAGCTGTAAGTGTTAAGTGGCAAGCTACAAGCAGCATGGCATTTGCTTGTCTTGTAGCTCACAACTTGTAACTTCTAACTACTCTTAGGCCATTAACGCCGTTAATATTAAAGCGATTGAAATGCTGGTTGCCATTTCAATACTAGCAACACCAATATTATGCTGTTGATCGACTTCCTCTACTAAGTTGATACCCCACAACACAATGCGTTTTGCCAAAGAGGTGAGTAGTGACACCAGTAAAGTCATAACAATACCAAATACTAACCAGCCAATCAGGTTCACCACTAAGGTTTCTGGGCTATAAACTAAAAAGTGACTAGCGGCGGTAACGGCTAGGGCGGTACTGATCACTTGGCCGCTATAACGAATAGCCAATGCTAATTGCCCATCACTAAGCGCCTCTTGCAAGCAGTCATCTTGATTGTTTTTGGCGTACTTTCGTTCTCGAATGCGAGTGACTAAGACCAACACCGCTTGAGCAACAATAAAACCACAGGTAATAGCGATGAAAGTAGCGATGCTTAAACCATCAACCCAAAGTAATACTGCACGAATAATTATAGCCGTTGCTATAGCGCCGGCCGCATCGATAATGCCTATGCTCAGGTTTTGATCTTTTATTAATTTTGTTTTGTTTAAATGTTGCAGCGCTACTTTATCTTGAATGACCCGACCCACTTTAATGAGCACTAAACCGTAGGTGCCATAGGCCAACATGCCAATGATTTCCATCATATAACTGGTTGCATTCTCACCGGTAATAGCGCCAGTTAAAACAATGCCCAACGCTAAAATACTACCGGCAACACTAACCCCAAAGGCAAAGTTATCTTTTTGAGCTAATTCTTCGGTACTATTGACTTGGCTCGTTAAGCCTAATAAAAAACGCATCGCCCCCAAAAGTGCGATGGCAATTGTGATATCTATGGCTAAATAAATCAGTAGTTCCTGATTAACACCAACGAGCTCAATTAATGTATTCATCATATTCTCTCTTCCTATTACTTATTACTTACCACGGCGAAAGCTGCGTGAGGTATTGGTGTTAGAGTTTCTAAAGCTAGAGCTTTTACTAGATTTTTTTGCGTAATTGCTTTTTTTCACCGTGTTACTACGAAAGCGGTTCGCACTGGTTTGTGCTGTTTTACTTTTACCTGATAAACTTGAAGAGCCGGTACGGTTTTTACTATAAGGACTGTTAAATTTTTGTCCGCGACTAGCAAAGGATTTTTTAGTGCGTTGATCAAGTTTGGTCTGTTGATTTAATTGGCTAGGCGAGCTATAACGTGTTCTGCCATAGTCGTTATAATAACTGTAATTTCTGTTTCGCCCCCAATCACCATAAGAAGTAGTACGACCGAAGACATTACCCATCATAGAATACATGCCATACCACGCCCAAAAAGACATGCCATTGCTGCCTGTTTGCCAGTTACCGTAATTTGGGTTACCAATTAATTGCTCGCCAGTACCAAAGTCTTGCGCATTATTAGCCCTTTGACTTTGTGCTTTTGATAAAGAGTTAACGCGAGGCAATTGTCCGTCAGACATATCGGCTAAAACATTGAGCGGATCGCTTAATGCATCGGAATAAAGCACCGGATCAGCCGCTTGATAAATATTGAGTAATTCATCATATAGGGCTTGGCTAGACTTAAACATTTGCGACTGATTTTTGGCAGTGTTGACGCGATCAAGTAAAGCGAGGTACATAGGCCCTTTTGTTGAAGCATCTTTTTTAAATTCATCAACCAACTTAGACAAGCTTGGCTTTTGAACGGCCACTTTTTTAGCATATTGTTGAATCAAATTTGCATTACGTACTTGGTTGTTATTTAAAGCATCGCCTAACTGTATTACTCTTTGCTCAGTAATTGGCAGTTGCTGTAACGCCTGTTCTTTTATTGGATCTCCGCAAGCAGATAATAAGAAGGTAGATACCACGAGTACTAAACCAGTGACTATTTTCTTAACAAACGGTTGCGGAAAAGAATGTGTTAGCTTATGCATTACTGCCATCATCTCCATAAAATGCTCTTTTAAACTAATGAATTAAATTTTTTGAATGCCTAATTAATCCACATGTATTATTCTTAAGTTAATGTCATATTAATAGCACTGATGACATATTATATCTATTTATTAATGTTTGACCAAATAAAAAGGAATGCTCTTGCCTCGATCCCCTATGTCACTAGGTAATGATAGTAAGTTACTGAAACATCAGCAACAAAAAAGTTGGCAGCAATTTAGTCAGCAACACCCATATAGTTATCAAACCCTATCACTTGATCAGCTTGAACACTTTAAATTAGCTATCGCCTTAAGCGATTTTGTTTTAGCTAGCGCATTGCAAGCACCTGATTTAGTGTTGGAATTATTTGTAAGTAAAAATGTCTACCGGCAAACAATACCACCTTATGTTAGTTTACTGGCAAATTTATTAAAAGATTGCCAAAGTGAGGAGCAATTACATCGAGTGTTAAGGCGTTTTCGTTTACAACAAATGGTTAATATTGCCGTAGCTGATTTGGTGTTAAATATTGAACTTGAGCATTCACTTGCTAGGTTATCTTCATTAGCCGATACCTTAATTCAAACTAGCCTTCATTGGTTAACTCAGTTTTGTCAAAATAAATGGGGCACACCGGTAAATGCGGAAAAAGAAATTCAATCGTTACTCATTTATGGCATGGGCAAACTTGGTGGCCAAGAACTTAACTTTTCTTCTGATATTGATTTGATTTTTGTTTATCCACACAGTGGTGAAACGCAAGGTTGTCGGCGCAGTTTAGACAATCAGCAATTTTTTACTCGGTTAGCGCAAAAGTTAATTACTTCATTACATCAACATACCGCTGATGGTTTTGTTTATCGGGTTGATATGCGTTTACGACCTTTTGGCGATAGCGGTCCGCTAGTATTAACCTTTGCTGCTATGGAAGATTATTATCAAGAACAAGGTCGTGATTGGGAACGTTATGCCATGCTTAAAGCGCGCGTTATTCCTTCTATAAGCCCTTCACTCAACCCGTCAGCCAATGGTAATGAAAACTACCCCCAACAATTGTCAGCACTGCTACGGCCTTTTGTTTATCGCCGCTATATTGATTTCAGTGTTATTGATAGCCTGCGTCGGATGAAAAGCATGATTTCCCAAGAGGTTCGCCGTAAACAGTTAGTGAATAACATTAAGTTGGGTGCAGGGGGCATTCGGGAAATTGAATTCATTGTGCAAGTATTTCAGCTCATTAGAGGGGGCAGAGTGAAAGAGTTGCAGCAACGACGTTTGCTTACGGTTTTGCCAGAGCTTGTGCTTGCTGGGGAAATAACAGCAGACAGTAAAACGGTGTTAGAAAATGCCTATTGTTTTTTACGTCGAGTGGAAAATATTTTACAATCGTTAGCTGATAAACAAACACAAACTTTGCCTGATAATGCCTTAGATAAAGCAAGATTATTACAGATACTTCATTTTGATTCTTGGGAAAGTTTCATTCAAATATTAGAAATGCATATGACTGGTGTTCATGACAAGTTTGAACAGTTAATCGGTGTTGACAGTCCTAATCACCATAGCGAAGATCAGCATTGGAGTACTTTGTGGCATAGTCGTTGGAGTGATGAAGAATCAATCGCATGGCTTGAGCAAGAGCAAAAAACGCAGCATGCTAATGTTTGGTGTAGTGAGAATGTTTGGCAATTATTGTCAGGTTTTAGAGACGATGTTAGCAAACGACGTATTGGCACTAGAGGTCGACAAGTACTTGATAAACTCATTCCTCAACTTATCTGTCATATTCAACAAGCACAACAAGCCGAGTTTGTGCTTGAACGCGTATTGCATGTTTTTAAAAAAATAGTCACCCGTACGGCTTATTTAGAATTATTATTTGAAAATGAAGGCGCGCTAAAACAGTTAATTCATTTATGCCAAGCCAGTAGCTGGGTAACTGAATATATTGCCAAATACCCTATTTTATTAGATGAATTAATTGACCCTACCTTGTTACATAATCCACCGCAATTGTCGGCTTATGGCCTGGAACTGCGGGAAAGTATGTTACGCACCCCGGAAGACGATCTTGAAGCGCAAATGGATAGCTTACGGCTTTTTAAACAGGCACAGCAACTGCGCATAGCTGCTGCCGATATTGCCGGTGTGTTAGATGTTACTCAGGTCAGTCAACATTTAACGGCACTTGCCGAGGCTATTATTAATGAAGTAATTAATATTGCTTGGCAGCAAGTAAGCAACCGTTTTGGAGTACCTAAATCTACTCTTGATAACGACAGTATTGTTCATCACTGTAAAGGTTTTGCGGTAATTGCTTACGGAAAAATGGGTGGGCAAGAACTAAGTTATGGTTCAGATCTCGACCTTGTTTTTGTTCATCACAGTCCCGAAGGTGACGAAACTACTGGTTTAGTCGATGGTGATAAGGTCGTTACCGCGAGCCAGTTTTATATGAAATTAGCACAGCGTATTATCCATATTTTCAATACCCGCATGAATAGCGGTATTTTGTACGAATTAGACATGCGGTTGCGCCCTTCGGGCAATTCAGGGGTGTTGGTGATACACATTAATACTTTTGCTCAGTATCAGCAACAAGATGCCTGGACATGGGAACATCAGGCACTGGTTAGAGCCCGTGTTGTTTATGGTAATGAAAGCATAAAGCAGGTATTTAAAGAAATTCGTCAGCAGGTATTGACTCAACAAAGAGAGCTCATCGTCTTAAAAACAGAGGTTAGTGACATGCGTGAAAAAATGCGTAATCACCTCGATAAATCTGACGGTGATTTTGTTGATATTAAACAAAGCGTAGGAGGCTTAGTTGATATTGAGTTTTTAGCGCAATACTTGGTGTTAGCGCATAGCTTTGAATATAAAACGTTAACACAATATTGTGATAATTTAGGTATCTTTAAATCACTCACTCATTTTAAAATACTCAGTGAAGTTGAGCGAGACTTGTTGGTAAATTATTATCAGCAACTCCGGCATTTAGGTCATAAAAGTACCTTGCAAAATGAAGCAGCATTAGTCATTGACTCTTTATTAACCGAGCAAGATAAGGTTATTTCATTATGGCAAAAATTTTTACGGAATTAATTTAAACATTACTTTAATAAAACACATTCATCATCAAGGTAACTAGGTGCTTCATTAATAAAAACTAAAGTGCGCTGACGATAACAAAAATAGCTACGAACACCTTCTGGAAAATGGCCGGATACAGCTTTACCTATTTGGTTGGCCGTTTTTAAGATGTTTTTATCAATACGAAAAGGCTCTTTAACGATAAAATCTTTATTAAGCCACCACATAATTTCAAGGCCATCATTGGCTGAATATTCGGCCAGTTTTTGGTATAGGGTTTCCCCTTTTCTAAATGGTCTCGAAACCTTTGTACCACGCCAGCTTTTACGATAGGGGCGAACCACCATTTCTCTTGCTTGTAATATTTTAACTAAGTTGCCATGAGGCTCAGGCAAGAAAATAACGTTATTACGTATTTTTCGTTCTTCTTTATCACCATATATTTTGGCATAAAAATTAGAAAGCCCATCTGCGGCAGCATTGGTCTTTTTTGCTTTTTTCTTTTTGGCGGGAGCCGCTTCAGTTTTGGGTATTTCTGCTTTAGTGGCAGCAGCAGAGGTTGATGCTGGCTGCTCTGCGGGATCAACCGCTAATAATAAATCTTTATTGAGAAAAAAAGCAACCGCTAGTCCAATTAAAACCAGTGCTATAACAGCATTTCGAATCCAAAAACCCATGATAAATTAATTTCCAATTGGTAATGTTGTAACGGTAATGTTTACTACCATACAAAAAAGTGACTAATTATTCAAAGAATTATCTGAAATCAGTAAGAAGTGCTATTACTCCTGCCTATTTATATAACGAAGGTGAGTCGGGATCAGGGCGAGTTTTAAAACGTCGGTGTAACCACATATACTGCTCTGGTTTTTGCGCAATAGCTTTTTCTAACTCTTGATTAACCCTAATTAAATCGGCTTCATCGTCCTTACTGGGAAAGTTTTCAAACGGCGGTGATATTGTTAAGGTGTAACCACTATCATCATCATTTCTTGTTGGAACAATCATCATGGTTTCAACATTTTTTTGTCTAGCAAAAATGAGGGTTCCAGTGGTAGTTGCGGCTTCTTTAACGCCAAAAAAAGGCACGAATAAACTGCGATTTCTACCATAGTCTTGATCAGGCAAATAAATACAAGCTTCACCCTCTTTTAAGGCTCTAATCAAACCTTTAACATCTTTTTTACCTAACATGTATTTGTTTGAACGACCCCGCCCCCTAAACTGAAAAAACTCCATTAGAGGGTTATTGTGTGGGCGGTAAAATACCACCATGGGGTGACCATGACCAACCGCGCGCGCGTTCATTTCAACACTTAAATAATGCATTGCCAGTAACAAAATACCTTTGCCTTCACGTTGCGCTTTGTCGATGTGTTCAACGCCAACAATATTGACTTTACGGTTTACCCGCCAGTTAGGCCACCACCAACCCATGCCTGTTTCAAATAGGGCAATACCGGTATTTTCAAAATTTTTCTTAAGAATGTGTTGCCGCTCTTGTTCACTCATCTCAGGAAAGCAAAGTTTTAAGTTAACCTCCGCAATGTGTTTGCGCTTCGAACCTATTTGGTAAAGTAAACGACCGAGCAGTCGTCCTAAACCTAATTGCCACTTATAAGGCAACCATGAAATGCTATAAAGCATGACCACACCTAGCCAAGTGAGCCAATATTTAGGTAATAGAAAAGTTAATTTAAAATCAGGCTGTAAAACTTTATTGCTACTCACACGGGGCTCACAATTTTTTTGCTAGGTCGATTATAGGGAATTATACCTAAGTTACTTTCAGATGGGCAATTAACTTATGTTCACCGTGAAAACTTTACCGTAGAATAAGTGCTAGCGTTTTCAATTATTAATAGTTTGTCGAACAAATGAGCAATAGCAAACCGAACAAGAAAGGCAATGAAGAAGTTGAGTTAATTATTGGCAATTCTAATTCAAATTTTTCCGGTGTCACTTCAACTATGTTGCAGTTGCTTACTGAGCAGCAAAAACTGATTAATTTGCGGGTAATGGGCAAACATCATTTACCCGATGAGTCATTAAATATAAGTTTCTGGCAGGCGGTTAGGTTATGTAGAAAATCATTGCTTGATGGTCGCTTTCGTATTTTTCATGCGCGCCGGGTTGACGAAATGATCCAAGCATTGCTCTTAAAGTATGTTTTTCGTGCAAAAATAAAAATCATCTTTAGCTCCGCAGCACAGCGTCCTCGCTCTGGTTCAACTAAGTGGTTAACCGATAAAATGGATGCAGTATTAGCAATGTGTAACGCCTCGGCGAGTTATTTACATCGCAAATCTGATGCGGTTATTTATCATGGTGTAAAAACTGATGTATACCTTCCACCAAAAAGTAAAGAAGAAGCTTGGCAAGCATTAGACCTTTTGCCTGAACCTGCTCAACAAGGTAAATACGGTATTGCCATACTAGGGCGAGTTAGAGCACAAAAAGGTGTTCACCTTTTTGTGAAAAGTTGCATTGAATTACTTGGTAAACATCCAGATTTCACCGCAGTAGTGGTGGGTTCGATTAGCGCTAGTAATGAAAAGTTTGTTAAAGAGTTGCAAGCTGAAATTAAACAAGCTGGTTTGAGCGAGCGCATTGTTTTTGTTGGAGAGCAAAATTTTGCTGATATTCCCAACATTTTTAGTGCTTTATCGTTAGTCGTGGCGTTAAGTGATAACGAAGGTTTTGGCTTAACTATTCTTGAAGCTATGAGCAGTGGCGCTGCTGTGTTGGCAAGTGAAGCAGGTGCTTGGCCTGAAGTGGTTCGTCAAGGACAAGACGGTTATGTGGTACCGGTTAACGATTTATCCGCAGTAGTTGATAAAATGACGTTGTTATTGAGTGATCATGATAAATTAACCCAAATGGGCATCAATGGTCGTGAACGAGTGCTTGAGCATTATTCGGTGCAGCGAGAAGCGAAGCAGTTAGTCGAGTTTTTTAGAAATTTGATGTAGATACTCGTTACAATAGATAAGTGACAAGATACAAGTTGTAAGCGACAAGATAAAAAAAAGCTATCAGCCAAGACACAGATAGCTTTTTTCTGATTTTTCATTATTACTTTTCGTTATTAGTTGCTTGCCATTAACCCTGTGTTTATCGCAGTAATATCGTTATTGGTAATGGTTCCGCCAGCACGTTTTAGCAACAACACGTTTTGAATGTAAGTATAACGCGTTGATGACAGGTTACGTTTAGCGTTAAATAAATTACGCGTGCTATTTAACACATCAACAATAGTGCGAGTGCCTACCTCAAAGCCCGCTTCAGTGGCTTCTAGTGCTTTTTCGGCACTGAGCACTGCTTGTTGCAATGATTTGATTGCTGAAATAGTAGCGACCACTGTGTTATAAGCATTACGCGTAGTACGCACCACACCACGGTGCGTTTGCATTAAATCTTGATTGGCTAACACATAACGTTTTTGCGCTTGGCGCACGCCACTTTGAGTAGCACCGCCCGAATAAATAGGCACATTCAAAGTAACACCCACAGAATAATTATCAAAAAATGGGGTTTCGGGGAAATTTTGTGTTGGTTCTTGAACGGTAATGCTAGTTTGGCTTTTTCCGCTGTTCCAGTCACTTCTGAAATCTAAAGTTGGGTAATGTCCTGCACGGGCTATGTTAATGTTATCTTGAGCTATTTCAACGCCTACTTTCGCGGTGATCAAATCTAAATTTTTCGCTTCCGCTTTTTTTTGCCATTCATCAGCGCTGTTGGGCGACGGCGTGGTGGTGCTAAAGCGGTCGGTATTCAGTACTTCTATATTTCGCGGATAAGTGTTGGTAATAACACGTAACTCTTCTTCGGCATTATAAATAGCGTTTTCGGCGCGAATTTCTTCGGTTACTGCGTTATCAAATTGCGCTTGTGCTTCATGAACGTCGGTAATAGCGGTTAAACCGACCGAAAAACGTTGTTTGGTTTGTTCTAATTGACGGGCAATAGCGGCTTTTTCGGCTTGAGCAAAATCTAAATCGTCTTTAGTACTTAATAAGGTAAAATAAGCTTGGGTAACCCGTACGATCAAATCTTGTTTGGCTACTTGATAGTTTAAGTCGCTTTGGTGGGCTGATTTTTTGGCCGTGTCTAAACGTAACCAACTACTGTGGTTATATAACTGCATAGTTAATAGAGCACCATAACCAGTTGAATCTGTATTGTTGGTGGATGTAGCCCCTATAGGCCCAAAAGCATCATTATAGTTTGTAGTTTCACGCTCACTGGTTGAAATCGAACCTGAAGCACTAATTGTGGGCAATAATACCGCCCGTGCTTGAATAATGTCCTCTTTAACAATCTCAAACTGCGCTTGCGCTTTTAATACTGTGGTATCGTTTAGCAACGCTTGTTGGTATACAGATAATAAATCATCGGCTTGTGCGTTTACGCTTATTGCACTAGCAATAGCTATAATTAAAGTGCTTAAGGTTTTTTTCATGAGTAAGGCTTTCCCTGAGTAAAGAATGTGTACAACGTTTACTCTAATTATTGTTAATTTTATGATCTTAGTTAGGTACAGTATCTTACAGTTATTTTCAAATTAACCAAATAAAATAAGTGTTTACTAGTGTAACAAATTATTATCTAAATTCAGCTTAAAAGAGAGGTTTATGCCGAACAGTAAAATAAGCTACCTTATATACAGCCAATCTAATGTTTCTATTTCGGTTATTGATAAAAGATAAGTGAAAATATTTTGTTGCATCTTGTTTCGCTCCCAGAGGTAGTACTGTTAGCGCAAGGCAAAATTAGTAACGCTGCCGCCCTAATTGACTTACAATGGTTAGTGATGAATTATCAAGCATTGTAGGTTGACTCGAACGTAGTGAGGCTCAACAAAACAAAATAGTGCAACCACAAAATAGTGCTATCACAAAGTTATTATAGGACTTATACAAAGTGAGTTTTTTCCCCAGTAGCAAAGTTAATAGCAGAGCAAGATATCAACCTAACTTAGTTAGTTTGATGACCTTGTGCGCCAATAACTATTTTTTACTGTTAAAACTTCAGGCCGAACAAACACAACTTGATCAGCAGCGGCATTTTTTTATTAATGACCACCTTGCCTACGCGGTAACGGTGAACGAAGTGACGCGTTATACTTCACTCATTACCTTTGAGCAGAGAGTGTTTGAACAAAAAGCGTTTGATCAAACCGATACTAAAAGCAGCGTGTTACCTCATTCTTTTCATCCGCGCATGTCTATTCGTTTATATCACGATGCCCGTATGGCAGAAGTGATCAGCAGCCAAGATATCCGACAAGTAAAACCGCGTTACGATTATCCAAATAAACACATGCATCAGCAAGATGAAAAACAGCAAATTAACCAATTTTTAAATGAATGGTTACATCTTTGTTTAGAGCACGGTCAAGTGAATGTTAACTTGCAAAGCTGTCAATGATTGATAAAAACAAAGCGTTTGTTATTGCCCAGTTTAGTGATTGTCATTTGTTTGCCGACAAAAAATCCAAACATCTAGGTGCTAACGTTTGGCAAAATTTAATCTCGGTATTAACGGATATTGCTCAACGAGACAATATTGACTGTGCGGTGTTTACCGGCGACCTTACGCAAGATCATACCGAGTTATCTTATCAGCATTTTGTTGAAGCAATAAAACGGGCCCAATTTACGCTGCCAGTATATTTCTTGGCAGGAAATCATGATGACCAGCAGTTGTTAGCTAAACACTTAACGGCGCCTACCTTGCAAACCAATAAAACCATTAATAGCAACTTTTGGCAAATACAACTATTAGACAGTAAAAGCGATACTCCAGCAGGTGTGGTTAGCCAAGCAAGTTTGCAAACATTGCCACAGCGTATAAATAAAAATAAATTTCAGTTATTGATGATGCACCATCATCCGGTCAATATAGGTTATTACATTGATAAACATGGTTTGATAAATCAACATGAATTTTGGCAAGCACTGACGCAGTTAAATGCAGAAAGTATGAATATTAAAGCGATAGCCTGTGGACATGTGCACCGAGCCGTTAAGTTGGCTAAAAATAATATTGATATTTATACTTGTCCGGCAACCTCGGTTCAGTTTGGTGAAACGAAAGAAAAAGCGGGTTCTATCATGCCAAGTTATCGATTATTTTTCCTTGAAAGCTGTGGTGCAATCCGTAGCGATATTATTAGCCCCTAGAACTTAATCCTTAAACAGGGGTCAACGCTTAAAAATGCAAAAAAACATTCTTTACATTCATGGTTTTAATTCATCACCACAGTCGTTAAAAGCAATGAAAACTCAACGATATTTTCATAAAAACTTTCCACAGGTAAATTTTGTTTGTCCACAATTAGCGAGCACACCTAATAACGCTATTTTGCAGCTTGAGTGTATTCTAGCACCATTAAATAACAGAGAGCCTTCAAACAACGGCACTTGGTTGATCATCGGTTCATCGCTAGGTGGCTATTTTGCTAATTACCTCGCTAATAAATACCAATGTCTGGCAGTTTTGATAAACCCCGCGATCAGGCCGTTTGAGTTACTTGAAGATTATATAGGTGAGCAGAAAAATCCTTATACAAAGGATGTTTATCAAGTAACTGAGCAACACATGGTTGAACTGAAAGCTATTGAGCAAAGCGCCCCAAAATTTGATGATGAACAAAAAAATAATTACCTAGTGATGGTACAAACAGGCGATGAAGTGTTAGATTATCAACAAGCTGTTGATAAATTTCAGCACAGCCGCCTTATCATTGAACAAGGCGGTGATCATAGCTTTATTGGCTTTGATGAAAAACTACCGATAATTGCTGATTTTTTACAGCTTACATAACAATAATATCTAGATAGACTGACATAGAAAGACAAACCATGACTGACCAATATAATTCAGACTCCATTGAAGTACTTAGCGGCTTAGAGCCCGTTCGCCGACGCCCAGGAATGTACACTGACACCACTCGGCCAAATCATTTAGGTCAAGAAGTCATTGATAACTCAGTTGATGAAGCGCTTGCAGGACATGCTCAAAATATCATCGTAGTTTTAGATACCGACCAATCGTTAGAAATTATAGATGATGGTCGTGGCATGCCAACGGATATTCACCCCGAAGAAGGCGTTTCTGGCGTAGAACTGATTTTTTGTAAACTTCATGCGGGTGGTAAATTTTCCAATAAAAGTTATCAATTTTCAGGTGGTTTACACGGCGTAGGTATTTCTGTGGTTAACGCCTTGTCTACACGGGTAGATGTCACCGTAAGGCGCAATGGTATCGTTTATGAAATGGCTTTTGAACATGGCGATAAAGTTGAAGAACTAACCGAAACAGGCACGGTAGGTAAACGCAATACTGGTACTAGAGTCAAGTTCTGGCCAGATCCCAGCTATTTTGACTCGTCTAAATTCTCGGTGTTAAAGCTAACCCATTTATTAAAAGCCAAAGCCGTCTTGTGCCCCGGTTTAACCATTAAATTTCATGACAAAATTGAAAATAAAAAATATCATTGGTGTTATGAATATGGGCTAACAGACTATTTAAAAGAATCGCTTGAAGGTTATGTTAGTTTGCCAGAGCAACCTTTTATTGGCACCTTTGCTGCGCAAAGCGAAACCGCTGACTGGGCGATAACTTGGTTAACTGAAGGTGGGGAAGGCGTTGGTGAAAGTTATGTTAACTTAATACCAACCGTTGCTGGCGGTACTCATGTTAATGGTTTGCGCCAAGGCTTGTTGGATGCAATGCGTGAATTTTGTGAGTTTCGTAACCTAATTCCTCGCGGCGTAAAACTAACGCCTGATGATATTTGGGATAAGTGCAGTTATATTTTATCTATCAAAATGCAAGATCCACAGTTTGCCGGACAAACCAAAGAGCGTCTATCATCACGTCAATGTGCTGCTTTTGTGACTGGCGTGGTCAAAGATTCTTTTAGTTTGTGGTTAAATGAGCATACTAATATTGCCGAAAACTTAGCTGAGTTTTGTATAAGTAATGCACAAAAACGTATGCGTGCTAGTAAAAAAGTAGTGCGTAAAAAAATTACTCAAGGTCCTGCTTTACCCGGAAAACTCACTGATTGTGGTAGCCAAGATCTTAGTCGAACAGAGTTGTTTTTAGTAGAAGGTGATTCTGCTGGCGGTAGCGCTAAGCAAGCACGTGATCGTGAAATTCAAGCGATAATGCCACTACGTGGTAAAATTTTGAATACTTGGGAAGTTGACTCAAGCCAAATTCTTGCCTCTCAAGAAGTCCATGATATTTCCGTAGCGCTAGGTATTGACCCCGACAGTGATGATTTATCTGAGCTGCGCTACGGTAAAATTTGTATTTTAGCTGATGCTGACTCTGATGGGCTACATATTGCCACTTTATTATGCGCTTTATTTACCCAACATTTTTTACCTTTAGTGCAAGCGGGGCATGTTTATGTGGCTATGCCGCCGTTATATCGAATAGATGTCGGTAAAGAAGTCTTTTACGCCTTAGATGAAGCAGAAAAAGATGGCATTTTAGACCGAATAGAAGCAGAGAGAAAACGTGGTAAAGTGAACGTACAACGTTTTAAAGGTTTAGGTGAAATGAACCCTTTGCAGCTACGTGAAACCACTATGGATCCTAATACTCGCCGTTTAGTGCAACTCACTGCGCTTGATGAAGAACACAGCGAAACTATTGAAATGATGGATATGTTGCTGTCGAAAAAACGCGCAGGTGATCGTAAAGAATGGTTGCAAAGCAAAGGTGACATGGCAGTCGTTTAATTTGGTCTGTAAACCATAAGTTGACAAAGTTATATCATAACCTGTCAATATTTAATTCATAAGTTGACAATAGAACACTTTTGACTTATACCTTTCATATTAGGATGGAGGGTGTATGTTGAATTTATATGTTTCAAAAAGGCGTATTTTAAGAGGACGAACTGGCCCAACTATCTGTAAGGTCGCTTCGACAAAATCAGATGAAGTTCCTGTTTTAACCGAAGGAAAGCTAGAAGCTGACTTTTGTTACCATTTAGAATTTGATCAAAATGTTCTTAAATATGAATGTCAGCCACTAGGTTTTTTTTATAGCCTGGACAGTGGTGACTCTACTTCCAATAAGAAAAGACCTTACTACACTCCTGATTTTCAAGTTTGGTATAAAGATAAATCAATTAGGTATTATGAAGTAAAACAAGAAGAATTCATTGACCTTAAGCTTGAGCTGCTATTTCCAATTTTACAAAACCAAGCTGTAAAGTTGGGAAAAAGATTAGACTTTGCACTTGATAGTGAAATTAGAGCTGAACCGTACTTTTCCAATGTCAAAACACTTTATAAAGCAAAGAAAAATAGAGGTGTTAACGACAGCTTACTCCGAAATATATGTGTGCTATTAACAAAGCATAAAACAATTAGTGCCTTTGATTTAATCAATAAACATAATGTTATTGCTTCTATAGGGGATTTTTATTGTTTATTAGCCAACTACAAAATCAAAACCGATATTAAGAACTTCGAATTATCTTGGAATATGAACTTGGAGCTTAATCATGAGTAAAATTACTGTTGGTGATTTTTTTATTAGGAATAAGCGACAATTTGAAATCAAATCTGTAGATGGCTCAACTATTCAAATTGAAGATGTTATTTCGTTAATAATTACAGAACTCTCATACACTGAAATGGCAGATCTGATTTTTAGAGGTGAGGCACAAATTGTTTCCTCAAAACCTAAAGTAGAAAAAATTTCAGGTGATAATGCTCGTGACTTCTCAAGTTATCCAGAAGCCTCAAAACAAGTAGCATTATATCGTTGGAAGTTTGTTAAAAAGGTTCTTGTTGATAAGAGACTTACAAAGTTTTCCCCAAAGCGGCTTGAGCCTGTCATTGATGAAGTTGTAGCCGAATATAACGTTGAATCTGTATCTTGGAGAACCTTAAAAAGATGGGTTGATAGATATAAGAATATGGGTATGAGAGGGCTAATTCCATTAACTGAATTAAAAGGAAATCGAGAATCTAGAGTGCCGGAAGAAACTGATTCTTATATATACGATGCTCTAATGAAATTGAGCAAAAAAGAACGAGTATCCTATCATACTGCTTATACGAAATTTAAAGATTCAGTATTAATTGAAAACTCAACACGAGCAGACGATGTTCAACTTCCTCTAATAACATACCAAAGCTTTATAAAACGAGCTGGTAGGTTAGCTCCATACGATATTATGGTAGCGCAAATTGGAAAGCAAAAAGCTGATATTCTGTTTAGCACTCAGGGTAAAGCTGAGCGAATAACTAAAATTCTTGATAGAGCAGAGATTGATCATACCACCTTAGATTTGTTTATTATTGATGAATATTTAAGGCTTCCTCTAGGGCGACCAACAGTTACAGCCGTGCTGGATAGAAAATCGCGATCAATTCTTGGTGTATATATAGGGTTTGAACCACCAAGTTTTCTTAGTATTTCTAAAGCTGTCAAGAATGCTATTTTAGATAAAACTGCATTAATAGCAGAGTATCCTAGTGTTAAAGGTAAGTGGCACTGTAGAGGTGTATTTACTTATATTGCAACAGATGTAGGTAAAGACTTTATGAGTACAATGTTTGAAGAATCAATGTTGGATCTCGGCACAACAATAGTTAAAAACCCAGTTAAAAAACCTTGGTATAAAGGGGCAGTAGAATCGTATTTCAAAACGCTTAATCAAACCCTTCTTGATGATAAACCAGGAAAAGTTTTCGCCAACCTGTTTGACAGTAATGATTATAATCCAGAAAAAAATGGCGTTATATCAATGACAACATTTATGGAAATATTTTATATATGGTTAGTTGATATATATCACTGTACGCCAAAAGGTGAAGACAAAGTTATACCTAATATCTCGTGGTTGGAAGATGAAGTTAATGTTGATACTGATCCTGTATCACCTGAGCGATTAAATATTATATTTTCTGAAAATGACACAAGAGATAATCGCTCAAAAGGTATTACTATCAATACGCTTTGGTACTCTAGTGATGCGTTAACGAAACTAAGACAAATCGGTTATATTAAGGACTTAAACGTTAAAACTAATAGGGAAGATTTAAGTAGAATTAAAGTATTAAACCCTATATCTAAAGAATTTTTTGATGTACCTGCTGTAGATCAAGAGTACACACAAAACCTCACATTACATCAGCATGACATAATTAAAAGATATAGAAATAAATGTGCAGCAGATAATACTGATGAGTTATCACTCGCTCAAGCTAGGCTACGTATTGAAGAAATAATTGAAAAAGAAATAGTTCTCAATCGAAAATTAAAAATATCAGCAAGTAAGCGACTATCAAGGTACAGAAATATAGAAGGCGGTGGTAACAGCTCCGTTGTTTCAGAAGAGCAAAAAGCTAAGATTGAAGCCGCTCAACCTAAAATACCTACGACCGATGGAGCTAGTAAGAAATCTAGCGGCCTTGAAGGTCTTGTTAAAGAGCTAGAGAAATCAAGAGCGGCCAATAAGGAACAGAACAGTGACTAGTAAAAGTAATATTGCTGAAAAGATTAAACAAATTGAAAGTGTGTTTGTTGAAACCCCGATAATTAAGGAAATCATGGCTGATATTGATGATGCGATGGAAACAGCCTCAATTGTTGGTTACTTAAAGCAACCTGATAGTATTCTTATTACAGGCCAAAGTGGTATGGGTAAAACAACTATTTTTGAGCACTTTTTATCAAAGTACCCACGAGTGCAAGAAGAAGAATGCGATATTGTTCCAATTCTTGCGTCAACGTTATTGGATGACAAATCGCCTAAAGGTGCTCCTGGACATATGCTTCGAGACTTGGGAGATTGGTTAGAGGGAAAAGGGGGCACTCGCGGGGAATTAACTGATAGATTTGTGGTTCAATGTAATGGTGCGAAAGTAGAAGCCATATTTATAGATGAATTCCAAAATGCAATAGAAAATGGTACAGATAATATTATTTGGAATACCTCTGAGTGGATTAAGACTCTTATTAACTTAACCGGGCGGCCTGTATGCTTATTTGGTATGCCTTATTCTCGGCAAGTAATTGAAGCCAATATTGCTTTAATTAATAGGTTTCCTCTAATTCATCACATTGAAGAGTACGATAGTGGTACTTCCAATGAATGGCTGGACTTTCTTGAGGCAGTCGATAAACAACTGCCATTTGAGAAAAAAACAAACTTGGCACTACCAGATTTGGGACTCAGATTAATGTGTGCTGCTGGTGGAAATCTTGGCAGGTTAATGAAAAGAATTATAAGACCTGCTGCAAAAGCAGCGGTTAAAGATGGATCTAAAGCCTTAACTCATCAACATTTATTCAAGGCAGCTAAAAAGAGATTGAAACTATCAGATAATGAAAACCCCTTAAATCTTGATATATCTTTGAATAATTTTGAAGTGGTACATGTAATCGCTGAGTCTCAATACCACAAGCCATTTTCAAGAAATCCGAAGTGGAAATATAGTCAGATTTCAACAGAAGAGAGTCTTGGTAGTGTTCTATCTAAAAACTAATGAAAGGTTGTTAATAAGACCTAGAGTAAATTATGAAGAGTCCTTTCAAAGCTATTTAATTGGGTTAGCGCGAGCGAATGGGTATAAGTATTCAGCTTTCTCGTCAGGTATTACGGCTAAATCAAAGCCCCACCGTTCATTCAAACCCGAAGACAGAAATGATATTCAAACTTTGATATCAAAAATAGCTGATGATAATGCAGGTAATTTGGTCGATGTTTGGGAGTGTGGATACTATTTTAAGCATCTGTTTGATTATTCACGTATCAAAGCCTGTCCAAAATGTTACGAAAAGGACATGATATTGCCTCCTTATTGGTGGTTAAAAAATTACCTTGTTTGCGGTGAACATAAGCTGTTACTAATTGATTCATGTAGCCAGTGCAACACTAAGTTTGAGGAGGGATCTTTTGTAAAAGAACATTGTTTGAAATGTGGGTTAGAAATTACAAGCAATAATTCAATTGAGTGGAATACAGGGCTACTTGATCAAAGACTACATGACTTATGTTCAGATGTTACTAGAGATTCAAACCAGTTTAAGGAGTTAATATCTGAAGAGATAGAACAAATTTATGTTCATTATCAAGTATGCTCGTATTTCTTAAAGGAACTTCAAAGCAAAGATAAATATAGCAATCATAGGAGAACCCTCGATATTAATACGCTTAACAGTGAACAAAATGATATTCAGCGGATGATTCATGATGGGAAGGTTAGTCTATTGATGTATGATGCACTTGCAGCATATAGAATTAAAAGTGGTAAACGAATATCTTCATTTATTACCCCTATTTTCAAGCTGTTGATGTCCCAACATGGCAGCTTGTATAAAGCAGAGTTAATAAATATGCTAATAGAAGGCCCAAATGATTTTGGGGATTGGCCTGTAGGTTTGAACTGGGTTGAAAAGCTACTTTCTATCAAAGCAAATGATCTAAAGGTTTTTGTTAAAGATCACTTTCCCAATATAGAAGCTAAATGCCAAGGGCCATTTGCTGTATTAATTCGAGACTTAAATTTTTTGCTGTCGGAATATTCAAAAAACTCTAGGGACTTTAAATTACCGTAATACGTTAAATTGAGTTTTTGAAAACAGGCTTACACAGCAACCGTCAACATTGGGGGCTGCTAGTCTTGCATCGTTAGCCTTAGGTAAACTAAGCTGGTTATACAGTAAATAGCGTGACTTAAACTTACCAACACTCGCTTTAGGTATCATTTTAACCGCGCGAGCTGTGCGCTTAACTTCCTGCTTCTTACACTCCAAGTAGCCTAATTTGATGAAGTCATAAATAGCATTAACGTTCACGCCTAGCGCTATTGTTGCTTCAGTTAGTGATCTAAAATCAGCGAGATGTCCAGAGTATCGTTTGGAAATAAGCTGGTTAGAAAGATTATACCAAATCGAGGAAACACTATTGGATTCGTTTATTTATTTAAATCATTTTGACTTATATTTAACAGGATCAAAGTAATCAATAGCACTTGAAAGCTTTCCATTAATAATTAATAACTTTCAAAATAAATAGATGAATAATTAATATTATAATATATAGAAACAATGGTTTAGCTTATCTTATAATCACTCTAGCACAAGTTTTTGTGAAAGACTTTATAATTCTCAGCTAGCCCTTTTTGGTATTTCAAAAAGCAGTATTAGCCGCCTATCATTAAAAGATTAATCATAGGAGGTCATCATGCACTTATCACTTATTCATAACATCCCAGACGACCTTCGAAAGCATATTGATGATCACTATGCTCGAACTATTCAGTATTACCCAGCAAAGCGGTTAGCTATGTGGCCGAGGCTTAGGGCATTAATTGAAAATCATGAGTGTCAGTTAATAACCCAGTCGAGCTTGCAATATTTAACTTTTCATCAGTGTGTTATCTCACGATGCCTTTTTGGATATACGTTAAGTCAAGGAAATAGTAATCATGGCCCTATCGTCAGTAACAACCTTGCAGAATACTATCTCGAAACAGGTATTAAGTTGGTTCAAAAATTTGAAACTGAAGTTGATTTATCATGGTTACTGCAATCTAGAAGTGACTTATGGAAGCAAGTTTGTTGTCTTTACCTAAGCCACGCTTATCAGAATGATTTCCACTGTTGTAAAAGCACCGTTAAGTTCTCTGAGAAGTTTATAAATTTTAAGAAGAAAAAATTTGCAGCTTAACTACTAGTACTAGGCTGAAATAGACAGCTCAAAACGTCGAGTTTTTGGAAGTTTTACTATGAAAACCTTTTTAAAAGAAGTAACTATCTTGTCAGTTTTTGATTTTCAAGATAATGAAAAAAAATTACTTGGGAAAATGCTTTTCGGCATTGTTACCAAAGATGAAACGAATCGTTTTAAGCAAAATTTCCGAGTTATAACATCGACTATCAGACGTCAACTACTTTGGCCGGTTGGCGTCAATTAACTTGGCCGGTTTTTTGGTTTAATTTTAAAGCTTGTTTTCTTCGATAACTATCTCCTTCTATTTTATAAATATCTGCGTGGTGAACTAGCCTATCTATTGCTGCTACGGTCATCATGTTGTCGCCAAATATACTATCCCACTCACTAAATGCCTGATTGGTTGTGATCAGTAAGCTATTTCTCTCATATCGATGTGCTATTAATTCAAACAACACTTGGCTTTCACTATCACTTTTTTTCACGTAACCGATATCATCTAAAATAAGTAGCTCATACTTATCGAGTTTTTTTAATGCTTCTTCTAAACTGAGCGCTTCTCTGGCTTTTTGAAGTTGTTGCACCAAGGCGGTACTACTCGTAAATTTAACTCGCTTTGATTGAGCGATTAGTCCATGACCTATTGCCGCAGCAAGATGAGTTTTACCTAGACCACTCGCGCCAAACAGTATCAAATTATGACCTTGTCTTAGCCAATCAAGCTTAGTGATTTTTTGCTCTAATTGCTGTGCTGTTACGCCTTCAATCTCGCTAAAGTCATATTGGCTAAGTTGCTTTCCTGTAGGCAGTTGGCTCTCTTTTAACAGTCGCTTAAGGCGGTTTTCATAACGGTGGTTGGTTTCTAATTCGCACAGCTCAGCTAAAAACTGTGCTGGCTCCCACGCTTCTTTTATCGATTTCTCGGCTAAATCAGACCATGCTTTTGCGATAGCCGTTAAACGTAACTCTTTGAGTAAGAGTGGTAAACTTTGAATGTTAGCCATGCAACCCTCCTATCAAACAATCATAACTCGTCAGGCTGTGTTGCTGACTTACAAGCCACGGTACTTCAATAGTATCAGGGCCAAATAACTCGCGACACTGCTTGATTGATACTTGCTTGTCTTGCTCAAGCGCGCTGAGTACATAACGACCTAATGCTTGTTCGCAAGCGTAATTGTCGGCAAGTACCAGTAAATCGACCATGTATTTACAATCGCTATCGCTAAGAACGTTTTGCGTTAATTGCTCCCATATCAAGGTAAAGTCGCCATGGGGGATCAAGTCATCTCGAAGTAAGGAGTTTCTAAACGCGTTAGGTTTTTTCGCTAGTGAGTGGATCACATGCCTATAGTCAATACAGCGTGTTCTAGTTGACCCTTGAGCATAAAGTCGAGGTAAGGTAAGGGTTAATTCATGCCCGTAAAATAGCGCGAGTCGATCATCATAAATATGGACAAGCAAAGCCGTACCAACAAGCCGAGATGGCACGGTATAAAGCACACGTTTGACGGTAATGGTGCTGCTTGAATTAACTTTAACGTGTAATTCACTAAAGTCATTTGTGCGTCTGCTTGGCAAAACGTGTAAGTGCGGTTTTTCTTCTTCAAAACGTGTTTTACACTGCCTATTTATTTTGGCGACAATTAGATTGATGAATGTTTCGTAGTCAGCCAAGTGATTAAAGTCTCGGCTGCCGCGAAGCATTAGTTGCTGATCTATTTTTCGTTTTAAGTGACCATGTGCTGATTCAATGGCGCCATTTTCATGAGCAATACCTTTATTGTTGCGCGTTGCATTAACGCCATAATGTTTACAGAGCTTGGCATAACGTTCTGTTAGCAAGGTTTTTTCGCTATGATTTTTAAAGGCGGCACTTAGGCTGTCGGTGCGATGGGTCATGGGTACACCGCCACTACGCCAAAACGCATTTTGTAAACCTGATGATAACGATTCAAAGCTTTCACCACCTAAAGTGACCTGTACGTAAGTCCAGCCGCTATAAACCAACCGGTAGTGATAAAGCTTATGCTTAAACTCATTACCGTTAAGCGTAATATTGAGCTTGTTCATCCAAGTGTAATCAGATATCCCCATATCGCCTGGTATGTGACGCTGCAAGAAGATCACCTCTTGCTCTGGGCCTTCTTTAGCACGCCAACGCTTAACACGGCGCTGCAAGGTTCTTAAGTGAGAATTATCAAATTGTTCAGGGGCTTTGTCGGCTAAAACATCAAGCAAAGTGATCGGCTGTAATGCGGGATTATCTTTCAACAAGGGGACTAAGTGTTTTTCGAATAGACCGTTAAATGGATCTTTACGGGTACGGTACTGCCTAGGCTGTTGCTGTTGTGCTTGATGCTCTCCAATTTCTATGCGTCTAGCGCTGCGTTCAGATATACCTGCTTTTGCAGCTGATTTTACTTGGGAATGATTTTTACGATAAGACATATATAACTTAACCTGTTGTCTGGTTATGGATTTTCCAGGCATATAAATCTCTTGTTGATTAAATATACCTGAAGTTTACCAAAACCGGCCAAGCTAGTTGTCGCGAACTGGTCAAGCTAATTGTCGCCTAATAATCGACTATTGAATCGCAAAATAATTTTCAATTTATTACTAAAAGTGGAAACGGCTATGTAACAGATGATGAGCCTGAAAATTTTGATATAACGTTTGAAGAATTTGCAGTTATGCGACATCGGCTGTATTCACCAGCAGAAATTATTGAGCTTAGGCAAATGCTGAAGCTCAAAGATGAACGCACAATTCATTGAAAATGGATGAGTAAATGAAAATCATTAAACAAAGAGCAACAATAGTATCAATCGATGATCTCAATAAATATTTTGAAGTCAAAATAGCTGATTACCCAAAAGACAGTTTCACATTAACACTAGAAGGTGATGAAGGAGATAATGTCTTACTGCCTCTAGCAAAAGGTAAATTAAGTAATTATTTTGAGATTGGTGATGAAGTTGAAATTAGAAAAATAGATGAGTCTGATTTTGAAATTATTAATTTTACTTGTAAGGTGTTGAAGCTTTCTCGGTTTAAACGTGACTTTATTTCAATTTTGAAGCGTTTAGATAATGATGCTCACCCAATGAAACGGTGTGTCTTATTATATGAATCTGGTTTTGTAATATTTTCAACAAAAAATAATCCTGATAAAATCCGTTTGATCACTGAAGCTATACGAAATTAATTAGGGATAAAAATGAAAACTTTGTTGATTTTACTAACCCAAAAATATCTGTTTAATAGTAGGTGCCAAAATGAATAATGAAAAAATGATCAATAGAAATGAGTGTCTTATCTGTTCTCCTAAAATCCAAAAGGAACATGTTATTGACGATGGAAAGCAATTTAGCAACGATTATGCTCAAAATTATAATATCGATTTAGGTGAAATAATTTGTGATTCATGCAAAGAAAAAGTTAATGCTTGGGGAGGAAGTATCAACTATAGAGTACCTGGAAGACCAAAAACTAATTAACTCCCGTTGGTTTGAAACCGAAGGCAGCCTTAGTTCATGATGATAAATTAGTTATAAGAGATTAGTCGGTGCTTGTATATAAATTAACACAGCAGCCATCAATTTTTGGACCAGAAATAAGTTTAATGTTGAAACCTTTTGATTTTTTTGCTTGTTTAGTTAACAAGTACTGTGACTTAAACTTATCAATACTCGCCTTAGGTATCATCTTGACAGGGCGAGCTGTCCGTTTAACTTGTTTCTTCTCACACTCCAGATAGCCTGATTTTATGAAGTCATAAATGGCATTAATGTTCACACCTAGCTCTATTTTAGCTTCAGTTGGTGACAAAAAATCAGTGAGAGGTTCATCATTAGCGTCAAAACAAGGCGAGAATTGTTCAAGTGATAATGGTTGATTTTTATTAGGTATATATCCGAAGTTAAT
This sequence comes from Colwellia sp., assembly GCA_016765685.1. GTDB lineage: Bacteria > Pseudomonadota > Gammaproteobacteria > Enterobacterales > Alteromonadaceae > Colwellia. Next base: position 35,094 of record JAESPR010000067.1, read on the forward strand.
ATCACCATTCAGCATCGATTGAATTAGGCGGCCAAAATTAACTTTGATGAAAGCGTAACGTTTTTGTGATGTTTCAGAATTTTTAATTGTAGGATCAGCGGATGATTTAAGCTGCTTAACTAATTTTTTAATCTGCGATCTTTCAATTAACCAGTCTCTGTTTTCATTATTTGGTTTAAGCAGTGGCGGGATAATATTATCCCGTAGTAACAGCCGAGTATGATAAACACTGATACCTAATAGCTCGGTACTTTCATCAATAGAACCGCAGAGCATTAATCTTGACTTAAGCTTTATCACATCTGAACGAAGAAAAAGGTGCGTGCCATTAGGCAATACATGGGAATAAGAAAGTAACTTTTCTCGAACATAAACTTTTACTTTACCCAAATGACAACAAAGGAGTTCTGCAACTTGTGTTTCACTAATATAAGTTGATTTCTCTCTTACGTTATTGTCAATCTGAGTCAATGAACTCATTAACATGCCTGTAGAAAAATAATCACGTAAATATTCTTCGAAGGCAGATTTTAATAATTTATAAGCGCCTGAACGACAGTTCTCAGGGCTGTAAATATCATCATATAAATCACGAAAACATTTTCTAATGCCAGTTAATCGTTTATCTGACATAGGATGATCTTCAAAGTGCGATAATAGTTCGAAAAAACGAGTCGGCCACTCGGCAATGTACCAATAGGCTGCTGAGTAATATTGACGGCAAAACTCAATATCGCTTTTAGCACTGCTTTTCTGTTGAGAACAAAAAGAAAACTGATGGAAATGGGCGAAGAACTCTAATAAGTCGCAATATTCAGCAAGGTTTAATTGTTGCCGCCCAATAATGATTCGGTTATTTTCTAAATATTCAATTTTCTGGTTTATTTTAAACTCAGCTTCACCAATTTCAACTGAAGAAGCATTATCACCCCAGCTAGCGACATCACGCCATAAATAATGGGTTGCCCAAGTTAATTTTCTTCCTGTTACCGGGTGAACTGTTATCAATAAGTAATTGTGCTTTGTACAATAAGTTTTAGACGCCAAACTATTGATGAAAGTAATTGCTTTGCTTTCCTCATAGCAATGCGGACAAACTCTTAACCATGTAATGTTTAAGCTTTTAACTAGATGTTGCTGGCCGAAAGCCAAACAGCGAGTGTTATTTATGTGCTTAAACTTTAACGCTTCAACTTGAGAAGTGTTTATATTGGCTAACATTGCTACTCGCTCTAAATCAAATTCGCCAAAGAATACTTTCTTACTCGGCAGCCTATTATTCAAAAGCTTGCAGTTGGCCGTTCTTAAAAGTTGCATTGAATTTTTATAGCCGTTGGCGGCTGTTAATCTCAGTAAATAACTAGGTAAAGAATCAGTAGCATTAGGGTAAGGCCGAATAAGTAACACAACGTTGGTCTTTATTTCATGAATGTTACCTTTTAGTAAAGCAGTAAACTCAAATAGATCAAATCAAAATGATAATACCTAAATGATAGTATCATTTTAATTGCAAGTTGCTCTTGTTCGATTTAAAGTGTTATTTAATAAACATAAAAATAATGTTGAATGTAACTTGGTAGATTTAACAAATATCAATTATGCACAACGTGAACGACTTGCGTTCATTGATTTTTGCTTGCAATTTTTCGGGCAAATATCACGTGCAGATCTCGTAAACCATTTCAAAACTGGTTTGGCATCATGTTCTCGCGATTTAACTTTCTATCGAGAACTTGCTCCAGATAACCTCAATTTAGAACACGCAACAAAACAGTATTACCGCACTAAAGAATTTATCCCCGTTTTTAAGCACAACCCAGAAGCTACCTTGAATAGTCTATGCCGTGGTTTTGGTGATGGTTTTTCTAATGGTATTACGCCATCAAATGTATGCATCGATGCAACGCGATTAATACATCCTGACTCAAATGTTATCGCCAGCATTATGCGTGCGATCAACAATCGACAAGCTATTTCATGTGATTATGTTTCATTATCATCAGGTGAAACTAAACGCACTATTATTCCACACAGTCTCGCAAATAATGGCCAACGCTGGCATGTACGTGCTTTCGACAAGAAAAATAAAGAATTTAGAGACTTTGTTTGTACTCGATTACAAAACGTTACTGAAATAGAAAGGCCAATTGCGACAATACAGGGAAGAGAGTTCGATAAGCAGTGGAACAACATTAACAAAATTATATTAATGCCACACCCGTCTATAAAACACGTTAAAGCGATAGAACTCGATTATGCGATGGTAGGCGGGAAAATTGAATTAAACGTGCGAGAAGCGCTTTTAGGCTACTTGATGAGGCAATGGAACGTAGATTGTTCATTAGAAAGTACATTGGTTGGAGAGCAGCATCAGCTTAGGCTCGACAACATAAACGAATTGCAGGGAATTGATAGTTTGTCAATTGCGCCTGGTTACAATATTTAAAAAGGATAATTACCCGCATGGCAACAGCAAAAAAAGCAAGCACCAAAAAAAGCAAATCTAAAGAACTTGGCTTTGAGGAATCACTTTGGGATGCAGCCAATAAACTGCGTGGCAGTGTTGAATCAGCAGAGTATAAGCATATTGTACTTAGCCTTATTTTCTTAAAGTTCATCAGTGATAAGTTTGAAAAACAACGTGAAAAATTAATAGCAGAAGGCATGGCTGACTATGTTGACATGGTTGAGTTCTACGCTAAAGATAACGTATTTTATTTACCAGAAGATGCTCGTTGGTCGTTTATTCAAAAACAAGCCAAGCAAGATGACATTGCGGTAAAAATTGATACTGCGCTTCATACGGTTGAAAAGAACAACGTATCCCTTAAAGGCGCTTTGCCAGACAATTACTTCTCACGTTTAGGGTTAGATGGCAGTAAGTTGGCCGCCCTTATTGATACCATCAATAATATCGATACGGTTGCTAATGAATGTGACATGACTGAAGAGGATTTGGTTGGTCGTGTGTATGAATACTTTTTAGGTAAATTTGCCGCCAATGAAGGCAAAGGTGGTGGTGAATTCTATACGCCTAAGTCAATTGTTGCTCTGATAGCTGAAATGATCGAACCGTTTAAAGGTAAGATCTATGATCCATGTTGCGGGAGTGGTGGCATGTTTGTTCAATCGTTAAAGTTCATCGATAGTCACAATGGTAGCAAAAAAGACATTTCTATCTACGGGCAAGAATATACCAATACCACGTATAAACTAGCGAAAATGAATTTAGCGGTACGTGGTATTTCAGGTAATTTGGGTGATGTTGCAGGAGATAGCTTTTTTAAGGACCAACACCCTGATTTAAAAGCAGATTTTATCATGGCGAATCCACCCTTCAACCAGAAGCAGTGGCGTGCAGACAACGAGTTAGTGGACGATCCACGCTGGGCTGGCTTTGAAGTGCCGCCTACAGGAAATGCTAACTATGCGTGGATCATGCACATGATCTCAAAGCTCAGTGAAAATGGAACCGCAGGTTTTGTATTGGCAAATGGTTCATTGAGTTCTAATACGAGTGGTGAACGCTCTATTCGCCAAAAAATCATTGAAAATGATCTCGTTGATTGCATGATCGCCTTACCAGGACAATTGTTTTACACCACACAAATCCCTGTCTGTTTATGGTTTCTCACCAAAAACAAAAAGGCGAGTAGCGAGGGGGATTTATTAGGTAAAAGGCGTAACAGAGAGGGTGAAACCTTGTTCATTGATGCGCGTGAGATGGGATCAATGATCAGCCGAACTAACAAAGAGCTGACTACTGATGATATTGCCGATATTACTCGTACTTATCACGCATGGCGTGGTGAAGAAAAAGATGGAAACTATGAGGATAAAGCAGGTTATTCTAAATCTACTTTGTTAGACGAAATTAAAAATAATGATTATGTACTTACACCGGGGCGTTATGTTGGGGCGGCTGAAATTGAAGGTGACGGTATTCCTTTTGAAACTAAAATGAGCGAACTAAGTAAAACCCTATTTAGCCAAATGAATCAGGTCAAAGAACTAGATAAAGCCATTCACCAAAACCTGAAGGAGTTGGGTTATGGCGAATAAGTGGAAAGTTACTTCTTTAAAAGAATTAGGTATTCAATTAATCGATTGCGATCATAAAACTCCAAAAGCTGTTGAGAATGGAGTCCCTTATATCGGGATACCTCAAATGGACAAGGGAAGGATTAATTTTGCTGCTAACCCAAGATTGATTTCTGAAGAAGACTTCGTAAAGTGGACAAGAAAAGCAAACCCAAAGTATGGAGATGTTATTCTATCGAGACGATGCAATTCAGGTGAAACAGTTTACGTTCCTAAAAACTCTAAATTTGCCTTGGGCCAAAACTTAGTTCTTTTACGACCAGAAGGTGATCGAATTCATCCTGAATACCTTCGATGGGCAGTTCATGGACATGAATGGTGGAATGAAGTCGCAAAGTATTTGAACCCAGGGGCAATATTTGAAAGTTTAAAATGTGGAGACATCCCAAAATTTGAAATTCCTGAGCCACCCAAGAATGTCCAAATTAAAATAGCTGAAGTACTTTCTGCTATATCAGATAAAATTGAACTGAATCAACAAACCAATCAGACATTAGGGCATATGGCGCAGACGTTATTTAAAAGCTGGTTTATTGATTTTGATCCAGTTATAGATAATGTCCTTGCCGCTGGCTCTAATATCAGTGACTTTCCAGTCGCACTGCAATTAGCTGCTGAGCAACGTAAACAAGCACATCAACTGCCAAACTTTAAGTCTTTCCCTGAAAATATCCGAGCACTATTTCCGAGTGACTTTGAACAAAGTGATGATCCAAAAATAGGTTTTTCTGGTTGGGTACCTAAGGGCTGGGAAATGAAATTCTTGTATGACCTAGGAGAGTTTATTAATGGTGCGGCATATAAAAAATTTGAACCAAATCAGAATAGAGAAGGCTTACCAATAGTCAAAATAGCTGAGTTGAAGAATGGCATAACAGCTAATACAGGCTTCTCTACTGTTGATATGCCAAAAAAATATCACTTAAAAGATCAAGATATCCTTTTTTCATGGTCTGGTAACCCTGAGACATCAATTGACACTTTTGTTTGGGCACGAGGAGATGCCTGGTTGAACCAGCATATATTTAAAGTTGTTCCGAATAAATTATCTAACTATTCGTTTTTGTTCTCTTTACTCAAATATTTAAAGCCTGAATTTACAGCCATTGCTAGAGATAAACAAACAACAGGGTTAGGGCATGTGACGGTTAAAAACTTAAAAGAGCTTAATGTCGTGATGCCATCAAATGAACTCCTGAATACATTTGAGAAACAGTTGCATCCTATTTTAGAACGTATGTTTTTGAATCTGAAAAATACACAGTTAATGGAAAAGCAGCGAGATATACTGTTACCAAAATTAATTTCAGGACAAATTTTAATTAAAACGGATTAAAACTTATGGAAAAAATCTCTCCTTCAATACGTCCTTATCTTGACGAAATATCGCAATGCTTATGGAGTAAAAATGCATCAATAATGGTTGGTGCAGGCTTCAGTATGAACGCTAAAGCGATGTTTGATAATGCTAAACGATTTCCTAGTTGGCAGGATTTAGGCAATATATTTTATAAAAAAGTAAGGGGGGAAGAAATACAGAATGCTAAATATAATTTTTTTGATCCATTAAAATTAGCGTATGAAGTAGAGTCAAATTTTGGCCGTTCAGTATTAGACTCAATACTTCGAACAAATATTCCTGATAGTGACTATAAACCGTCAGATCTACATCAGGCATTGCTTCGTTTGCCTTGGACCGATGTTTTTACTACCAACTACGATACTTTATTAGAAAGAGCCGCAGAAACGGTAAGCGAAAGGAATTATAAGGTTGTCGTCCACAAAGATAACTTGGTTCACTCAACCCCGCCTAGAATAGTTAAGCTTCATGGTTGCTTTTCGGCATCAACACCTCTAATTATCAGTGAAGAAGACTACAGAACATATCCTCAAAACTATGCTCCTTTTGTAAATACTGTTCAGCAGACATTATTAGAAAATACCCTTTGTTTAATTGGCTTTTCTGGAGATGATCCTAATTTCCTTAAGTGGATTGGCTGGATAAGAGATAATCTAGGTGAGAAAAATGCACCTAAAATCTATTTGGTTGGTGTTTTAAATTTATCAACGTCTCAAGAAAAATCTTTATCGCAATACAATATTACTTGTATAGATATGGCGCTCTGTGACGGGATAGGTGAGCATGATCATCAAGCTGGTATTAGAAAGTTTATAAACTACTGCGAATCTAGAAAAGATGATGAGAGTCAAAAAGGCTGGGAATTAAGTGGCAAGCTAACCCATTCACGTTTTACCTCTACCAACGTCCCGAACGCTGATGACGTTCACAATGAACTTAACGAGCTGATTGAGCTGTGGGAGGTTGAGAGACTTTCTTATCCTAATTGGTTAGTCGCCCCAAATGAGTTAAGACGAAAACTATGGGCTTATACCAGTAATTGGTCGTCAATTTTTAATAAGAGCATATCTATATCACTTCCAATACTGAAAAACTTTGTTTATGAATTCTTGTGGCGGAAAGAGAAATCGTTATTACCCATATTTGATCATGAAGTTGACCTAATTAGATCTTCAATAAAGTCTGGTTTTTCCGATGATAATGTTGCTGATGATAGAATATTTCATATTGCCTTAGCTTTATTGAGGTATTACAGGGAAGAGGGGAAAAAAGAGGAATGGCAAGATTTATTTAATACTGTAAACAGTCATTTCAAAGGACAAAAAAATAGTGATTATTTAACCTATGAAAGAGCATTACATTTATTAATTGATAATAAAAGTGTCGAGTTAATACAGTTATTGTCGAGATGGAGTGCTGGAAGCTCATCAGTTATTTGGATGTATAGAAAAGCAAGTATTCTGGCTGAAATAAATAAGTTAACAGATGCCCAAGATAATTTGGAAAAAGCACTTATTAAAACTAGGCGTAAGATAAACGCTGCTACATCGATTGTAGATTATGCAAATGTTTCTCTTGAGTCATATATTTTAGTGTTGCTTACCAATGTTAATCACGCTTTATCTATTAAGGCGGGGGACTGGTCTCCAACATCAAAACAAGAATATTTAGAAAGGTTAAATGAGCTTAGACAATTTCAATGTAACCCGTGGCAAGAGATACAGCTTCTTGAATTAGAAATTAAGCATGAACAAACACCACTTAAATCGATTTCAGTTATCAATGGTTTTGATATAGGTAGCCAACATACAACACATCACCTTTCGGGCGAAAACACAGAAGCTCTAAATGCCTTTAGGTTATTAAGATTCTTTGAGGATGCTGCATTGCCATTTAGTCTTCCGCGAATGAACATCGCTGTAACTGGGGCAAATAACGCAATAAAGAGGGTGGCTACTTATGCTCCGCATTGGTCAATGTCTACAATGCTTCGCACGCGTGACAAAAAGAGCACTGAATTAATATTCACGCGAGAAAGTTTGTCTAAATTAGATTCAACTTTCATCGATGGACTGGCTAAAAGATATATTGAGCTTTTAAGCATCTTTATGAACGAAGAGAATAGTTTATATGAATATGGCACAATATTGCCAGAAGCTCTTTCAAGACTTTGTTGCAGGGTAACGTTAGATGTTAAAGATGAACTTTTAAACTTAATAGCCAAAATATATAGCAATAAACCCACAAGTCATAAGTATCAATCAATAGACAAGCTTGTTAAGCGGTTAATACTTTCGTATAGCGATAAAGAAATAATTCAGCGTATCGAGCAGGTTACTAATATTGCCTATTACGTTGTGGTAAATGATGGCAAAGAAGTAGATATATTTACGTGCCCAAACCCTTTCAATTATTTTCTTAATTTATCTGTCCCCGATCTAACAAATAAAAAGCTGGAAGTTAAGCTCTCGACCGACAAGGTTAAATCATTTTTAAATGGGATGGAGTCAGAGAATAAAGAGGTTAGACAAAATGCTAGTCTTACATTAATTCGCCTAAAAAATTTGGGGCTGTTAAACAAAACCCAAGTCAGGAGCTTATTATCTAAACTGCTATATCATCAAGATAAGTATGGTCTACCAGAAAGTACTGGTTATTATAAGTTTGCGTACATTGAACTTTTTGACGGTAAGAGTGATATTGAAAAAGCATTTCGTAAATATTTTCTTGATGCCTCTCCATTAATTCAAGTCAACACTAGCAATCCCAAATCATATGGAATGTCTGGTCGATCAGATACATTTACTAATGAGTTAGTCGGTAGTAGTAAATTAATCAATTGGAGTGATGATGAACTCCACATTCATGCGCAAAAGCTTCTAAATTGGTGGAAGTCGGACAAAGTTATTTTTGAAAATAACGACACAGGTAGTGATTTCATTAAAGAAATGAATAACAGGTTCTCTCTATTTGTAGAATGTACAGATGTAATAGTAATACAAAATAACCTTACTGAATATAAAGAAGCTATTTCGCAAATGGCTTCTGAATTTCAAATGCTAGGGCTTGATTATTTATGTTTGAAAGCTGCTGCTATTAACTATATCGATTTTGATAAAGAGGAGTATTTAAAGGAAATAGAAGATGCATTGTCAACATTCGAAGAACAACACGTTTTTGATGCATTGTGGGCAATAAATAGGCTGTTATGTAAATCAAGTGAGACTGATTCAAGGTATTTGGACTTGCTTGTTACATTTATTAAGTATTCAAGAGGTCAATATTTAACAAGTGCTTTTCAGGTTGTAATAAATATTTTAATTGAAAAAAATTATGTTCTCAGTACGGAACTTGAAAGTGCTGCTTTAAAAGCTCTTAGCCGTATTATTGTAGGCTTCAAAGGATTGGATTTTGAAGAAAATCTAGCATTAAGAAAATCTGGAGCGAAACTAGCAAGTAAATTAAGTATTGTTTATATCCTAGGAACGTCAGGCATACCTGAAGTTATTTCAAAGTGGAGGGCCATATGCGATTCCAGTGATGAATTCTCAGAAGTTAAAAACCAGTGGACTAATCACAGGAAGAATACTTGATGATTAAATTTACAGAAGCGCAGTTAGAAGCGGCCATTATTGAGCTACTTGGTGAGCAAGGGTTTCCCTATGTTCCTGGTAGTGATATTGAGCGTGATAATACTGAAGTATTGATTAAGGCTGATTTACGGCAGTTTTTATTTGCAAGTTATGCTGAAGATAACATTACCTCTGGTGAGATTGATTCGATTGTTAAACAAATAGAATCGCTGCCAGCCAGTGATTTATACGACAGTAACAAAACCTTCTGTAAATGGTTAAGCGATGGTTTTCTGTTAAAACGTGAAGATCATACTCAGAAAGATCTCTATATCCAACTTGTAGATTACAACAATGTTGTTCAGTCTATTCTCCCTCATCTTATTCAAGATGTAGAGTTACCCATGGTTGCAGAACCGCAAGGCGCTTATTCATCAGGAAATAGTTCAACAAAAAATAGTAATGACAGCAACATATACAAAATCGTTAACCAGCTTGAAATTGAAGGTGTTGACGGTGAAAAACGCATTCCTGATGGCATCTTATATATTAACGGTATACCTGTTGTGGTGTTCGAATTTAAAAGCGCAATTCGCGAGGAAGAAGCGTCAATCTATGATGCTTACGTTCAATTAAATACTCGCTATCGTCGCGATATTCCGGCTTTGTTTGTTTACAATTCTTTTTGTGTAATCAGTGATGGCGTTAATAACAAAATGGGTGGCCTTTATTCACCTTACGAATTTTTCTATGCTTGGCGCAAAGTCACAGGTAATGAATCAATAGAAAAAGATGGAATTAATTCACTGCATACTATGTTGCAGGGGTTGTTTAATAAAGCACGCTTACGCGATGTGATCCGCAATTTCGTCTTTTTTCCTGATACCTCAAAAGCTGAAGTGAAAATTGTTTGCCGCTATCCGCAATACTATGCGGCTAGAAAGCTCTATCAAAGTATTAAAACCAGTAGAAAGCCAGAAGGTGATGGTAAAGGTGGTACATACTTTGGTGCTACAGGTTGTGGCAAAAGTTTCACTATGCAGTTTTTATCACGCTTGTTAATGAAAAGTGTTGATTTTGAAAGCCCTACTATCGTGCTAATCACAGATAGAACCGACCTTGATGATCAGTTGTCACAACAATTCACTAACGCCAAAAACTATATTGGTGACCAAACGGTTATTACCGTTGAAAGCCGCGAACATTTACGAGAGTTACTGCAAGGCCGCAACAGTGGCGGTGTGTTCTTAACAACTATTCATAAGTTTACTGAAGATACTAAAGTCCTTACTGATCGCAGTAATGTTATTTGTATTTCAGATGAAGCGCATCGTAGCCAAACGAACCTTGATCAAAAGGTTAGTGTTACTGATAAAGGCGTTAAAAGAACCTATGGTTTTGCTAAGTACTTACATGACTCATTACCTAACGCGACCTATGTTGGTTTTACGGGCACACCTGTTGATGCCACGTTAGATGTTTTTGGTCAGGTAGTTGATAGCTACACCATGACTGAATCAGTTAAAGATGAAATAACAGTACGTATTGTGTATGAAGGCCGTGCAGCTAAGGTTATTTTAAACAATGCCAAGTTAGCCGAGATTGAAGCTTATTATCAGCAGTGCGCAGATGATGGTGGTAACGAACATCAGATAGAAGAAAGTAAAAAAGCATCAGCGAATATGACATCCATTCTTGGCGATCCTGACCGTATTCATACCCTAGCTCAAGACTTTGTAATTCATTACGAAAGCCGTGTTGATGAAGGAGCAACGATTAAAGGTAAGGCGATATTTGTTAGCAGTGCGCGTGAAATTGCCTATTCATTTTATAAAGAATTAAAAGAGCTACGGCCTGAATGGTTTGAAGTACTTGAGTGTGAGGCTGGCGTAACGTTAACCGAGCAAGAGCGTAAAAAAATTAAACCGATGGAACGCGTTAAAATGGTGATGACTCGTGGTAAAGATGATCCTAAAGAACAATGGGATTTACTTGGCAGTAAAGATCACCGTAAAGATTTAGATCGCCAGTTTAAAAATGAGAAATCTAACTTCAAAATAGCCATTGTTGTTGACATGTGGCTAACAGGCTTTGATGTTCCTTGTCTGGATACTATTTATATCGACAAGCCTGTTCAACGACATAACCTGATTCAAACCATATCGCGCGTTAATCGTAAATTTAAAGGTAAAGACAAAGGTTTGGTGGTTGATTACATCGGTATTAAAACGCAGATGAATAAAGCCTTGGCGCAGTATTCAAAAACAGATGAGAGCAATTTTGAAGATATTGCTCAATCAGTGATCGTAGTAAAGGATCATTTAGACCTGTTAGGTAAATTATTACATCAATTTGATGAAGCCCCTTATTTTACTGGCCAGCCAGTAGCACAGTTAAATTGCTTAAATAATGCCGCTGAATTTGCACTACAAACACAGAAATTAGAACATCGTTTTATGGCGTTAATTAAACGTTTAAAAACAGCCTATGACGTATGCTGTGGTAGTGAAAAAATATCACAGCAAGAGCGTGACTATATTCATTTTTACCTGGCCGTCCGTTCTATTGTTTACAAGCTAACAAAAGGCGATGTTCCTGATACCGCCCAGATGAATGCCAAAGTGCGTGAGATGATCGCTGAGGCATTAAGAAGCGATGGTGTCGAAGAGATATTCAAATTAGGGCAAGGTGAAGATGGCGTTGATATATTTGATGATGACTACTTAGCCAAAATTGGAAAAATCAAATTACCTAATACAAAAATTAAACTGCTTCAGCAGATGCTAGCCAAAGCGATTGGTGAGTTTAAGCAAGTAAACAAAGTTAAGGCTATCGACTTTACAGAGCGTTTTAAATCCTTAGTTGACCAGTATAACGAGCGTAAAGAAGAGGACGTTTTAGTGAGTGGCGTACTTGAAGACTTCTCCGATGAAATCATAAATATGTTTCAGGATCTCAAAACAGAAATGGGATCGTTTGAGGACATGGGAATCAACCTAGAAGAAAAAGCATTCTACGATATTCTGCACTCTTTAGCCGTTAAATATGACTTTGAATATCCAGACGACAAGCTTCTAGAGCTAGCCAAAGCCGTTAAAGAAGTGGTTGATGACAAAGCTAAGTATACCGACTGGAGCCAACGTGCTGATATTAAAGCTGAGCTTAAAGTTGACCTGATCATGTTGCTAGCTAAGTTTGGTTACCCACCTGTAAGCCGCGATGAAGTGTATAAAGAAATCTTCGAACAGGCTGAGAATTTTAAAAAGAACAGAGTTGCGTAAATAAAATCAATAAGGAAGCTTTAAATGGAACATGAGTGGTTAAAACAAAAGCAACGAAGTATGAGAGACGGTTTTTCTGAAAGCCTTTCTTTACGAGTGCACAGGGCTTTAAGCTGGCTGGATAAGTCGGAACAATGTGGGGATGATAAGGACAGCCAATTTATCTTCTTATGGATCGCTTTTAATGCCGCATATGCACAAGATACTGAGTGTTTAAGACATACCGAAGCAGAAGCTTTCTCTAGGTTCATTTCAAAGCTAGTTGAGCTGGATGAATCTGCAAAACTATACGGGGTGCTATGGTCAGAGTTCTCTTCAAGCATACGTGTGTTATTAGATAATCAGTTTGTGTTCCAGCCATTCTGGGATTTTCATAATGGGAAAATATCTGAAGAAGATTGGAAAACAAAGTTCATAAATGCTAAAGCCGCAGCAAACTATGCTTTGTCACATAAAAACTCAGAGCAATTGATAACCATAGTTCTTCAACGGATGTATACACTGAGAAATCAAATGATGCACGGTGGTGCAACATGGAATAGTAGTGCTAACCGAACACAAATACGTGATTCAGTGAGTTTTTTATCAAAATTAGTGCCGTTTGTAATTGATATTATGATGAATAATCCTGATCAGCTGTGGGGCGATGCAAATTACCCTGTAATAACAGAGTAAAGATGACTTAGTTACTGATAAAGTATTTAATATCCAAAGGAGTATGTAAGTGGCGGGAGCAAATGTAAGTCCGATTGGCGTTATTAACCAAATAGCTAGTAACCTAAGTGATAGGTATGAAAATGGCTTTCCAGTTTTAAAAGAAATTATTCAAAACTCAGATGATGCTAATGCTGATAGATTGGTTATTGGCTGGTCTACTGGTATTGAAAACCCTATTAACCCTTTACTTGCTGATCCAGGACTCTTTTTTATTAATAATGCACCCTTAGAAGAGGTACATGAAAGAGGTATTCGATCGATTGCGGAAAGCTCTAAAGTAAGCTCTAAATCATCCGTTGGAAAGTTTGGCTTAGGTATGAAAAGCTTGTTCCATTTATGTGAAGCATTCTTTTATCAGGCCAATAATTGGCGAGAAGATAAGTGGGCAGGCGAAGTATTCAATCCATGGGGAGAGGAATACCGTCCTGATTGGCACCATTTTTATGATGAAGATAAGGTCAAACTAGAAGCAAAGCTAAGCGAGGTTTTAGCTCAGTTTAAACAAAATCCAGATAGCCCTTGGTTTATTGTTTGGGTACCGTTAAGAAATAAAAATCAGGAAGCATCAGTTGATAATGATGTAATAATTTCAAATTTTTATGAAGAACATACCGCCCCCGATTTCTTATTAGATAGTAACTTACCAGGTCAAATTGCTGAAATATTTCCGTTATTGAAAAATCTTTTACACGTAGATCTTGTTGTTGAGCAAAATACTAAGTTCACTCGTTTATTTGATGTGAGCATTGAAGGTAATGCATCTAGAAGCCAGTTTGAAGGTAGCACAAGCTTCTCTTCAGGTAAGCAAGAGTCTATATGTAATGGTAAAGTGATTATTGAACACCAAAGTGGGCAGTCTGAAATACTCTATGCTGGTTATGAGAAACTATTACAACTTGATCAATTATCCGGCTTGAAATCTGTTGAGAGTGGCTGGCCCGTTAGCTATCAATTTAACTCATCAACAAATCGACCCAAAAAATCTTTGGATAAAGCTGAGCAGCATGTCGCGGTAATTATATCTAGAACACGGACTAAAAATCAGGCATATATTAGAGCAAATTGGGCTGTATTCTTGCCTTTAGCTGATACATCCGAGTTCTCCATGCAAGCTATTGATGGTGAGTTTGACTATAGCATTCATATACATGGTTATTTCTTCGTTGATGCAGGTCGTAAAGGCATAATCGGCCATGATGGAATAGGACAAAATGCTGATTTTGGATCAATCAAAGGAGATGAAAAACTCTTAAGAGAGGCATGGAATATTACCCTAGCTAATGAAGGTTCTTTGGATATTGTGCTTGATGCACTGGAGCATTTTGTAATATCACAGCGCTTGACCAAAGGTGAGATAGAAAATATCAACAGAGGTGTTTGCCGCATACTGCCTGAAGCTTACATAAACCGAGTAACAACAAGAAAGCGATGGGTATACCGACTTCAGGAAAAAAACTGTGCTTGGATAAAAACTTCAACTCAAAATAAATACCGTTATATTCCCCGCCCACCGAGCAACGATTATAAGCGAATCTGGGAAATACTGCCCACTTTGAATCGACTGGATAACGATGACTATGTATTGATTGAGCGAGAAAAACCTAACATTATTGCTAGTAATTTAGTTCATTGGGAATTTAGTGAGTTACGTGATCTATTAGCTATTGATGTAAGTAAACTCTTTGGTTCATCAATGCATTTAGAATATTTAAATAAATTCATTGAAACTGCTACCTGGGGTTTTCAGCAAAGTGATGTTGACCAACTCATTAAACCAATCATTTGTGATTCTTTAGCGAATGTAGAGTTAACTGTACTTTCTAGTAGAACGAAATTATTTCAGCAATTACTCTCAAGATTAAGTGGTGTTTATCGCTTAGCATTACCTGTTTCCAAAAATGATACTGTTTTATGGAATGCGCTTTTAAAAACTGAACTAAATATTTTATTGATCCCTTCATTTTTGGAAAGTCCTGACAATAAGTCATCAGGTAGGATGAGTGTTGAAGAAAGTATTACTCTACTTGAGGTTATGGATAAAATTCTCAGGGATGAAATAACACCTGTTTCGGACTCTAGAAGTGCAGAGAGCCTTGTTAGTTTTATTTTACAAAAAATAAAAGAATCATCACTGCAAGATTTAGAAAAAGTTTATAGTCGTTGTAGCCATTTACGTTTATTTAAAACTGATAATATAACGACAAAGCGTCCAATGTTAATGTCTTTATTAGAGTTGCAAGAAGCGAATGTTCGCAATCAACTTTACGTAAGATCCGCTGGCCCAAGTTATGGAGAAGGTGAGAAGCTCGTGAAGGCAACTTCTGGCTTTGATGTTTTATTTCTACAGAAAGATAAAGCCGCCTTTTTATTTGGTGAACAAGTTATTCCAGAATGCCAAGGCAGTTTTGTACTCAGCGCTCTAGCAAAAAATCATCCTGATTTAGCAGATGAACTTTCTCGTAAAAATTTGTTACTTAGTTTATCTGGTTTTACTCAGTTGAATAATGAGCAAAAGCAAGGGTTCCGTTATTTGTTACATGGTTCTACTGAAGATAATTTATCGATTCAGCTCTGGAAAAAAGCACAATCAGCGAAGGATGTTTGGGCAAAGCTTTGGCAACTTAGTTCAAGTATAAATTCACCAAAATGGAGCCTAATTTCAGATAGTTTGGGGGGGGCACTTAATGATGAATTGAAAACAGTTTTAAATGTTCATGAAATATCTGCTGAGGGTGTATTAAGTCAATTAGAAAATGAACTGTGTGAAATTGATTACTGTTCAGATAATTTTGCTCAGGAAGATTTCGATGAAATTCTATGTCAAATAAAGACCCCTGAATTATGGAAAAAGTTACCTATTCATTTAACGATAGGACAAGCCCGAACTATCATTGATAACGGGTGTTTACTAGAAGGTCGTTATCAATTACCTGAATTGCGACTAACCCAGATCAAACGGTCCAATCATCCTAATGTTGAAGAACAGCAGAAAAAATGGATAGGAGTAGCTACTCCAGAGAAACTTATTGGAGTTGCTTTAAGCCAAGATAACCCAGAGGAATATAGCTCTTTTATTTTAGAGCAGTTAACTGAGGTGAAATCAATTTATAAAGATTTGGATAGTGACTTATTTGATTCAGTTAAAAAAACAAAATGGTTAAAGTTAATCTCTGGTGGCAATGTATCTCCTTCGCAGGTAATTGATATAGATTCGAATAACTGGCCACAAACGAGAAAACTTTGTGATCGTGATGACACAGATTGCTTTTCAATTGATCAATTAACTTATTCGATAAGTAGTAGTAAAAAATTTAAAAATTCATTGAGACAATTAGTTAATTCAACTAAAAAATCGTCTAGTTTTATTTTTAATGCCGCAGGTAAGGTTCTTTCATATTCTCTTGGAAAAATAGATGGCCTCGCTTCAGAAGCGATAAATGAGTCAGCTCAATCACCAACTTTGTTAAATGAGTTATCTGGTTTGAGCCTACTGGTTGAATACTTTGAAAACATAGGTTCAGATTTTGACTTGGGGTCAGCTATGTTTTTAGCTCATGCTTTACCTGATGAAAAGTTAATTCAAGTGCTTGAGATTATTGCTGATGAAGAAAGACCTACTCAATTAGAAAATGTTCGTAAGACGTTCCTGTCTGCATTGGTCAAGTCAGATGATGTTCTTGAAAGTATAAAAAAAATCAGATTAAGAACAAAGTCAGATACTTACAGAGCCTCAACTGAGTTAACTCATAATATTACTGAAGTTAATACTGATTATTTAGTTCATGAGTCTGAATTCAGGCTATTGGGAAATATTTTAACTGATTCATATTTAAGGGATAGTTCCAATATTGAACAAAATAATCAAGCGTCTAAAATATCTCCAGTACTTATTCTTAAACAATATTTTGAACCTTGGGAGAGGCATGTTCCTCAGGATAGTATTGCAATATTTCTTTCGCTGATGTGTGGTGATGAAGATATTGCAACGTATGTGAATCAACTTTACCGTAATAAAACATATAAAGGAGTGATTGATAAATTAGATGCAAAGTGGAATGCAAGAGCACCAGGTTCTTACACAGGACAATATCTTAGAAAATTTATTAAATATATACGGATAGAGCCGTCTATCATTGCCTCAAATATTGGTTTCGCAATATCTATATTCGGTGTTGAAATAAATGTCGAACTTAATCAAAAAGTGCGTTCTATTGCTGTTGTGCAAAAATTGCAGGGAAGTAAGAGGCATAAAGTTCAATTGAGGACAATAAAGCCGCAAGATTTTGAACGCTCTCAGCTTTTAAAATTACTACAGGATAGCGCGGAGTTAATAATATCTGAGATATTTGGTCAAAGTATTCGTTTAAATGAACTATGGAAAGAAA
The DNA here is from genome assembly GCA_016765685.1 of Colwellia sp. Taxonomy (GTDB): domain Bacteria; phylum Pseudomonadota; class Gammaproteobacteria; order Enterobacterales; family Alteromonadaceae; genus Colwellia. Next base: position 52,510 of record JAESPR010000067.1, read on the forward strand.
TAGGCGCTACCAATCAGCTCGATATTAAATTAGCAAAACGTATGGTATTGGAAAAAATCGTACCAACGCTAGAGCGCTTGCGGGTGAGAGAATATGGTGTTGGTTCACTGTTGAGTGAATATAGTCAAGCCCAAAAATATTATCTTGAGTCGCCAGGAAATGGTAGGGCTGGAATTGACAGAGTATTGTCAAATATACAGCAACTTATTGAAAAAAATGACGAACTCAAATCCGTTATTCTAGATTCCGTCCGTCATGAAATTGGCTATCACTCGCAATACTTTCCCGATAGTGTACCGTTTGAATTATTCCAAAATGCGGATGATGCCATTGGTGAGAAAATTTTGATGGAAGGTTCTGAACCTGAAGCATTTGCTAATCCAATATATAAAGTTAAATTCGATCAGGAGACTAATAGCCTTGACTTTTTTCATTGGGGAAGAGAAATAAACTACTGTAAGGTTGGTTATGCTGAAGGAGAAGGACGATATGAGCGTGATTTAGAAAAAATGGTTAGCTTAAATATTTCAGATAAATCGGGAACATCAACAGGGAAGTTCGGACTTGGATTTAAAAGTTGCTTACTAATTTGTGATGAACCGGAGATTTATAGCGGAGATATTTCTTTCAATATTCAGGCTGGAATATTACCTACCTTAAGCCCCTCTGTAAAAGTTCTAGAAAATGTCGTTGAAAGTCATGTAAGTAAAGGGGCTTTGCCAACATTGACCCGTTTGAAACTTACAAGTGAATATCAGAGCCGTCAGGATGAAATAATAGCAAGGTTTAAGCAATCAGCAGGGATTTTATGTGTATTTTCAAAGTACATTACTTCCATAGAAATTGACAATGAAATAATACAATGGACAAGAAAATCAATATCAAAGGTTGAAGGCTTATATATTGGTGAAACAAAGATGCCATCTGGTGGTAAGTTAAAATCTCAAAAAATATTACATTTTCAGTGTGAAAAAGGACAGTTCATTTTTCAACTTCGAAGAGATGGTTTTATTAGTCTTGAAGATAGTAAACTATCTAAATTTTGGGTGTTAAATCCTCTTCAGGAAGATTTACCTGCGGGCTTTATTGTAGAGAGTGATTTTCAAGTTGATATAGGTAGGAGTCAACTAGCAAAAAATAATAATGCAAATATAAGTGTTATGGCTGAAATGGGGCGAAACTTAGCATCCATGTTAACGTCTCTTTATCTTTGGTCTCAAGAAGATTGGGATGGCTGTAAATTAGCTTTTGGTTTTGGTGAACAGCTAACAATAGAAAAATTTTGGAGTGGTTTATGGAATGTATTAACTACCGGGTGGCCAAGAGCATTATCAAATACCGAAAGCAAAGCTATCTTATTTAGGGAGTTATTTGTTGCAACTGGCGGATTATTAGCCTTTTACAATAATCACTTTGCAGTTCCAACAAGCATCGCAAAAGGTAAAGAGGGATTAATTAGCTTGGAGAATATTTCTTGCCAAGCGGATAAGCTTTTAACCTCAGCTTATAAAACCCTCTGTGACATGCCAAATTTACAGACATTGGTTAATGAGAATAAATTGGTAAGTTATTCTGTAGGGCAATTTTTAGAACAAATAAATCACGGATATACATCTATATCAGTAGTTGATTTAATTAAAGATTATATTCCTGAAGGTAGAACTGAACCCGATGCCGCAGCGGTGCTAGGTCAATTATTTAATGCCGATTTTGATTCAAATATGAGTAGCTATCAAGCAAATTATAGTGAAACAGAAATTCTCAAAAGAGAATTGAAAAATATATTGTTTTTAAGTAAATCAGACCGATGGATAGATGCAAATAACTTATTTATTTTCAATGAAAAATCATCTGATTCTGAAAAACTTATTGCTAAGTTCGCTCCTAGTAACGGATTATTGTCTGAAAAATATTGTCATTTAGGTAAAGTTTTCTTCGCGTATTGTCAAACAAGGCCGAGCCTAAATACCTTTGAGTGGGCAAAAAGTATTCATCGAAATGAGGAGCTGCGACAATTAGCTTTACTGAAATACCTTATTTCTCCCGATGGCGCAGGGCTATTACAAAAATTGAAAAGAAAACCGCCAGAGTGGATGTTAACTCCCAATTTAGATCCTGCCATATTAAAGAATAAGTGGGATTTCACTAATCTAGAGATTGAGCAGTTTCACTCTCAGTGGACTGATACAGATGAAGATCGAATAAAAAGAGGGCAACAAAGAGTAAAAAACGAAAGTGAATCTCAATACTCACCTGAACTTGCATTGATGAACGTTCATGAGTGGTGGTTGGAAAATAAACACATAGAACAGCCAGAATATGACGATAAATTGTATTACAAACCTTTGCCTTGGCAAGTTATGGCTGATGACATTGAGTTGAAAACATTGGAAGCACGACGAGGTTGGTTACAACTATTTTACCTTGGATCTTGTCAAACAATGGGAAGAACAACTGAAGGACATCACCGAGAGGCAATGAGGTGGTTTAGTGAGAAAGGGTGGTGGGACAAAATTGCATCACCAGACGGTATTTCTGCCGAAGCATGGACTGATATTATAGATGAGTATTTAGAGAGTTCTATGGTTAGCGAACGATACCGTCAGTGGTTTCAGATTCTTCCACTATATCGTTTTTCACTTCATCTAAATGAATATGTTGAATTGTTTATGCAAGCAGATATGGTTGAAAATATTGATGACCTCGTAAAAACCAGTTCAAGTGCAGCTCTTCAAGGCTCTGGAATATCTTTACCTGAACTTAAGGCAACTTTAGGGATAGGGGTTAATTTTGTTATTCGTGAACTGATTAGGCATGGGGTTGTAGACCCTGTCGCAGCAAGGTTTGCATTTAGCTTATCCAAATCTGTAAGGCAGGCTATTTCTAAGGTGGGTTATCAGTGTGTTAATAGCGCTACTCCTTATGAATCTGAGAATGTTTATAGTTACTTTGAAAGTGAGCTGGGTCAAGAAGAAGCAACATTTGGTCTTAGTTTTGATATCCCATTTAGGATTATATGGGGAAGAGGCAATGATGACCTGCGAGAAAGACTTTTGGGGATTGGTGCATACGATTTTGATGAGGAGTTTGATATAGATGGATGATTATCAGATGGGAACTTTGGTTTATCATGTCAGGTTTGGCTCAGGAACTGTTGAGTTTAATAAGGGGAAAACGGCACTTGTAAGGTTTGAAAATGGAATAGAAGAATGCCTTACTGATGAATTAGTAAAATTAAGAGGGATCAGAGAAGCAGTTGTATCAGCCAGTTATGATAATTTGCGAGAGCTAGTCGCACGTTGTCAAGCTGCGGCTATTAGATCTATTAATGACAACTGGGGCGTGTTTTCTAAATCACGTATAGCATTATTACCGCATCAGTTATGGGTTTGTCATAAGGTTTTAAGTGAATGGCCAATCAATAAACTCATTGCTGATGATGTTGGCTTAGGTAAAACCATTGAGGCTGGATTGATCTTATGGCCCTTACTGGCAAAGAAAAAGGTTCGACGATTACTCGTATTGACACCAGCTTCTCTCGTTGAACAGTGGCAAGAAAGACTACGCTTAATGTTTGATATTCGACTGTCAATATATAACGCGGGAAGCGATACCAAACGTTCGGATTATTGGAACACGCAAAATTTAGTTGTAGCCTCTTTACCTACACTCAGAAAAGATGTTGATGGCAGGCACGAACGGATGCTAGAGGCTGAAGACTGGGATCTTCTAATTGTTGATGAAGCCCACCATTTAAATGCTTTAGAAGCTGAAGGTGCCACTTTGGGCTATCGATTTGTTCAAAAGCTTATTGAGCATAATAAGTTTAAATCTAGAATGTTCTTCACCGCGACTCCTCATAGAGGGAAAGACTATGGATTCTTTGCTTTATTACGTTTACTTGATGATGAAAAGTTTAATCCTAAAAAAAGTGCACAAGAACAGCAGGATGCTGTTAGTCAAATTGTGATACGAAACAATAAGCAATGTGTTACTGATATGGATGGTGTGCCTTTATTTAAACCCGTTAAGGTTACCTCAAAAACCTATTGTTTTTCACCCGAAGAACAAAACTTCTACGATAAATTAACAAAATTTATAGTTACAGGGCAAATGTATGCTTCATCTTTAGGGAGTACCAACCAAAGAGCGGTACAACTTGTTCTTATAGCGATGCAAAAATTGGCAGCTAGTTCAGTAGCAGCAATTCGTTCAGCAATACAAGGACGAATTGAGCGCCTTTCGGGAAATAAAGCGAGATTGTTAGAATTAACTGAAGAACTGAATATATATTCTCAATACGAGAAAGAAGGAGCAGTCCCTGAACTTGATGATGCCTATATTGCTTTGGAGGAGGAATATGCAGCTACTTCTGTAAAAGTCATGTTGATGGAAAATGAGCAACCTATGCTTCAGGAGTTATTAGAGCTTGCAGACAAGGTAAATGAAGAAACCAAAATCAATACATTACTAGAGGTTTTATTTAAGGAGTTTAAAGATAGAAGTGTTGTCTTTTTTACTGAGTACAAGGCTACACAGACCTTACTGGTAAATACTCTGCATCAGCATTTTGGTCATGGTTGTGTGAGCTTCATTAATGGTGATAAAAAGCTGAAAAATATCATTGATGAATCAGGAACGATCTATACTTGGAACATGGATAGATATGACGCAGCAGAGAAATTTTCTAAGGGGGAAGTTCGCTTTATTGTATGTACGGAAGCTGGTGGTGAAGGGATAGATTTACAAGATAACTGTCATTCTATGATCCATGTAGACTTGCCATGGAACCCTATGAGACTTCACCAACGCGTAGGACGTTTGAACCGATATGGTCAAAAATATGGCGTAGAAGTTATGACATTGCGTAATCCTGATACAGTAGAAGCAAGAATATGGGGACTTTTAAATGATAAAATTGAAAAAGTAATGCGCTCACTTGGTTCTGCGATGGATGAGCCAGAAGATCTTCTTCAATTAATTTTAGGTATGACCGATGCGAAAATTTTTAATGAGTTGTTCTCTGGAGGAGTAAATAAGTCTGAAGCTGGATTGCAAAAATGGTTTGATGCTAAAGCAGGTACTTTTGGTGGTAGTTCAGCAGTTTCAACGGTCAAAAATCTAATCGGTCATGCTGATAAATTTGAATATAAAAATCTGGAAGAAGTCCCTAGGTTAGATCTTAAGGATATGAGCTGCTTTTTTGAAAGTATGTTGAAGATTAATGGCCATAGGCTTGATATGGTGGATGGTAAGTTAAGTTTTATTACACCTAAAGAGTGGCGAAATAAGTATGGTATTAAAAGGCGATACGATAACGTTGTGTTTGACCGTTCTGTTAAAGACCAATCTGTAGATGTTTTGGGTATCGGCCACCCTATTATGGAAAATGCACTAACTCAAGCAGAGAGCTTCAGTGCATGTTTTGCTGTGGCTAAAGGAATAGATGCTCCAATTTTAATATATCAAATCAAAGATCAGTTAACTGGCGAGCAGACTAATGTTGATTCATTTTTAGTTGCTATCGATTTTACGAATAATAATCAAACATATTTACTTAAAGATGATGAGTTAATGTTCAAACTGGCTTCGATATATGATGCTATGCCCAAAAGCAAAGACGTGCTACTTGAGTCATCTTTTGAGTTAAATATGGAAACTTACGTTGTGAAAGGAGAACAATTGTTGTCAAAAGAAATTGGTACTTTAGGGACTGCGTATCGCCTACCTACTTTCGAATTGTTTGCGGCATTTGTTCCGGTGTAAAGGGAATGAACACAATAATAGAAATGAATACAATAAAAAGAAACAGATTAAGAATTTAATAAAAAAATATATTATTGTTAAGAATAAGTGTTTAATATAGTCATGACTAAATATGTACTTTTTTGTCAGTTAATGCTTTATTTGTAGCTGTTTTTGTCAAATTACAACTTTAATCTTGAAAATAGTGAATTATGGATTTCAATATAATCAACGCTTGCAGAGGTATGTTTTTGTCACCTTATGCTTTAAGAGACATAATTTTATTTTTTTAGTCACTCTAGCTCCCTATCTTAACTTGCTGTCATCCTTTGGGTGGTAGCAAAGTGTTGTTGAAAAATTAGGAATTAAACAATATGGCAAGCGCCAAAAAAAGCATAATAAAAACGAAAAATAAAAACGAAAAATAAAAAGAGCAAAACTAATACCGACAAAAATAAGGGTTTTGAAGAATCACTTTGGGACGCAGCAAATAAGTTGCGAGGTAGTGTACCCAGTGAAAGCACCACAGCAAGCGAGTCAAATTAACTATGCATCCTTATTATGAAGATGAATATCCAGTCCTCAAGCAACTAAGCACATGGTTTAAGCAAAAATCAGCTGAGGAACTGACCGAGATTATTATCAGCTACATTGGTGAGTCAGCCAACGAGCAAAGCCGTTGGCAATTGGCGATGTTAAATGACCAAGGTGGTTTGGCTGGCGCAGACATAAAAAATATGATCGACAAAGCCCTGCCAGAAGAAGGTGTATGGAGTTGGCAAGAGGTTAGCGGTTATTTTGAACATACCGATAATATGTTTACTGAAATTTTTGTTGCTATCGAAGCGTTATCGGCATCGAAGCAGTGGCAACATATTTTATATTCTCTGCAACGATTAAATAAAGTTCTAGAGCAAATAGACGACTCAGGCGGTTTTCGTTTTGATCTTGAAGGACAACTTAATCAAAAACTCACCGCATTGTTTACCCAGCAAACATGGTCGGATGATAAAAAAGCGCAGTGGATCTTTGAGCACTATAAAACTTGGCAATATGATGTTTTTCCTAGCGTGCCAGATGATTTTATCTTAACTGAAAACGTGAATGAACTTTTTATTAACCTGTGCACCACCGAGGCTGAAAAACGCAGTCAACAAGGTGTCGATTTATCGGTTTGGGACGAAAAATGGGCGTTACAGCGCTTAATTGAACCGCTTATTAAACAGGCACAGCAAAAGCATGATTGGCAAACACAATGCCGTTTAATGAATATGACCGCATACAAAGCAGATGATTTCATAAAAATCAGTCAGCTTTGCCTTGATGAAAACGAGCCGTTAGAGGCTGAATATTGGTTACAACAAGCTTATCAGTCAGTAACTAAGCAAGTAAGCCATGCGATGGATAAACTCAGTTGCCAAAGGTTTGCAGTGCAGTTACATCTCGCTTTAAAAGAGTATAAACAAGCGTGGCAACTGGCTTGGCTATTATTTACCGAAAGACCCAGTTTTTCAGGATATAAAGACTTGATCGCCTTAGAGCAAAAAACAGCGGTAATAGATGTTGATTTTAAGACTAAAACAGAGCAAGTTTTTAATGAATGTTATGCTGAAAATAGTGCAGGTTGCATAACAAACAACGCTGATGCGTTATTAAGCTTTTATCTTTATCATCACCAATTAGCAAAAGCGCGTTTATGGGTAAAATCACATAAAGCAAACCCTAGTCATTTACTTAAGTTAGCCGATTTAATTATTAACGAGCATCCGCAAGAAGCGGTAGAACTTTATTATCGTGTTGTACTACCCACCGTTGCCCAAGGAAACAACCAATCTTATCAACAGGCGACGGATTTACTGCTGAGTTTGAAAAAAGCACTAGAAGGCGATGACCCACAAGGTACGAGTGAGTTGTTGAATATTATGATCGGTAAAATTATCAAGCAACACAAAGCTAAACGCAATATGATGAAGTTATTAAAAACACATTTTTCAGCATGTTTTTAAAGGTAGATTAACCATGAAAAACCTAACACTAAACACAAACCTAGTTAATGACATCAGGCAAATACTTGACCAAAGCCGCCAACAGTTACAGCAAACCGTGCTTTTTATTACTTATTGGCAACAATGGTACAAACCTATTGTCAAGTAGGCTGCTGCTGTTTGCAAAGTAAGGTTGAAGATGAACAACAAGGTGAAAACCAGGCCAGTTATGGTAAGCAAGTATTAAAGTTGTTAGCTAATGTGTTAACTGCTGAATTTGGCAAGGGCTTTGATGAGCGTAACTTGCGTAATATGCGTTTGTTTTATTTAGCTTTTCCAATTCGGAACGCACTGCGTACCGAATTGAGCTAAATCCACTATCACAAATTTATATTAGACATAAGGAATGTAATGACTAAACAAATAGAAATTTATCAAACCGAAGATGGTGAAATACAGCTTAAAGTAGCTTTAGAAAGTGAAACTGTGTGGTTATCACAAGGGCAGATGATAGAGTTGTTTGGTCGTGACCAATCGGTTATTTCTCGTCATATTAATAACGTTTTTAAAGAAGGTGAAGTTGATAAAACAACCAATATGCAAAAAATGCATATTGCTAATTCAGACAAACCTGTTTCATTTTATTCGCTTGATGTCATTATCTCTGTTGGTTATAGAGTAAAATCTCAACAAGGTGTTAAGTTTCGTCAATGGGCAACCAAAACACTGAAACAGCATTTATTACAAGGGTATACAATTAACCAACAGCGTTTTGATAAAAACGCTACTGAATTAAAACAAGCTTTGGCATTAATCAATAAAGCACTAAAATCATCTGAATTAACTAGCGAAACGAGTAAAGGGCTAGCAGAAATTATTAGCCGTTATACACAAACGTTTTTATGGTTACAGCGTTATGATGAAGGATTATTAGAAGATCCAAGTGGTGAAAATGGCGGAAAACTAATAAGCCATGACGATGCCATGAATGCATTAAACCAGTTAAAATCTCAATTAATAACAAAGGGTGAAGCCACCCAATTATTCGCTCAACCAAGGGGCGATGGTTTGGCAAGTTTGTTGGGTAATTTAGAGCAAACAGTATTTGGCGATCCTGCTTATCCAACCATAGAAAGCAAAGCTGCGCATTTATTATATTTTGTGGTAAAAAACCACCCTTTTTCTGATGGTAATAAACGTAGTGGCGCATTTTTATTTGTTGATTTTTTAAATCAAAACAAACGCTTATTTAATGACGATGGACAAGTGGTTATTAATGACACAGGGCTTGCCGCGTTAACCTTATTAGTGGCAGAGTCTGATCCCAAGCAAAAAGATACTTTAATTCGCTTGATCATGAATATGTTGTCAAAGGATATGTAGCAGATGAAATTTACCGAAGCGCAATTAGAATCCGCCATTATTGAATTACTAGGTGAACAAGGGTTTCCTTATATTCCTGGGGGCGATATTGATTCGATTGTTAAACAAATAGAATCGTTGCCAGCCAGTGATTTATACGACAGCAACAAAACCTTCTGTAAATGGTTAAGCGATGGCTTTGTGTTTAAAAGGGAGCCTTCAGCAGCTCTTAATAACAAAAATGAGCAGCACACACAAAAAGATCTCTATATCCAACTTGTCGATTACAGCAATGTTGTTCAGTCAATACTTCCACATCTAGCGCCTGATCTAGTTCAAGATGTAGAGCTGCTGCAAGTTGCAGAGCCTAGTAAAGCTTATTTAACGCAAAATAATAATGACAGCAACATTTACAAGTTTGTTAACCAACTTGAAATTGAGGGTGCCTCTTTACATGGCGAGGGTGAAAAACGCATACCTGATGGCATCTTATATATTAACGGTATACCTGTGGTGGTGTTTGAGTTTAAGAGCGCTATTCGCGAGGAAGAAGCGTCAATCCATGATGCTTATGTTCAGCTAAATACTCGTTATCGTCGCGATATTCCGGCTTTGTTTGTTTACAATTTTTTTTGCGTGATCAGTGATGGCGTGAATAACAAAATGGGCGGCCTTTATTCGCCCTACGAATTTTTCTATGCTTGGCGAAAAGTTACTGGCAATGAATCAATAGAAAAAGATGGCATCAATTCACTGCATACTATGTTGCAGGGGTTGTTCAATAAAGCACGTTTACGTGATGTGATCCGTAATTTTGTCTTTTTCCCCGACACCTCAAAAGCTGAGGTTAAAATTGTTTGCCGCTACCCGCAATACTATGCGGCTAGAAAGCTCTATCAAAGTATTAAAATTAGTAGAAAAGGCTTTATACGTGCTGATGGCTCTCAGGGTGATGGTAAAGGTGGTACGTACTTTGGTGCTACAGGTTGTGGCAAAAGTTTTACCATGCAGTTTTTATCACGCTTATTGATGAAAAGTGTTGATTTTGAAAGCCCAACTATCGTGCTAATCACAGACAGAACTGATCTTGATGATCAATTGTCGCAACAATTTACTAATGCCAAAAACTATATTGGTGACCAAACCGTTATAACGGTAGAAAGCCGAGAACATTTACGTGAGTTACTGCAAGGCCGTAACAGTGGCGGTGTGTTCTTAACGACTATCCATAAGTTTACTGAAGAGTCTAAAGTGCTTACTGATCGCAGTAATGTCATTTGTATTTCTGATGAAGCGCATCGTAGCCAAACCAACCTTGATCAAAAAGTAAGAGTGATTGAAAAAGGCCCTAACGCTGGAGTAAGAAGGACCTATGGTTTTGCTAAGTACTTACATGACTCATTACCAAACGCGACTTATGTTGGTTTTACAGGCACACCTGTAGATGCCACGTTAGATGTATTTGGCCAAGTGATAGATAGTTACACCATGACTGAATCGGTTAAAGATGAAATAACAGTCAAAATTGTTTATGAAGGCCGCGCAGCTAAGGTTATTTTAAATAATACCAAGCTAGCTGAGATTGAAGCCTATTATCAGCAGTGCGCAGATGATGGTGGTAACGAACATCAGATAGAGACAAGTAAAAAAGCGTCAGCGAATATGACTTCTATTCTTGGTGATCCTGATCGTATTCATGCGATAGCGAAAGATTTTGTTGTGCATTATGAAAACCGTGTTGACGAAGGCTCTATCATTAAAGGCAAAGCCATGTTTGTTAGCAGTGCGCGAGAAGTCGCTTATTTATTTTATAAAGAATTAAAAGAGCTACGTCCACAATGGTTTGAAGTACTTGAGTGTGAGGCTGGCACTGAATCGACAGTAAATCTAACCGAACAAGAGCGTAAAAAAGCCATTAGCTCAGGTAAATTAGCTAAACCTATGGAACGAGTTAAAATGGTGATGACTCGTGGCAAAGATGATCCTAAAGAGCAATGGGATTTGCTTGGAGGTAAAGGGCTTGGCAGCAAAGATTATCGTAAAGATTTAGATCGCCAATTTAAAAATGAAAAATCTAACTTCAAAATAGCCATTGTTGTTGATATGTGGCTAACAGGTTTTGATGTCCCTTTTCTAGATACTATTTATATAGATAAGCCCATTCAGCGCCATAACCTAATTCAAACCATATCACGCGTTAATCGTAAGTTTAAAGATAAAGACAAAGGCTTAGTGGTTGATTACATCGGCATTAAAACGCAGATGAATAAAGCCCTAGCCCAGTATTCAAAAACTGATGAAAGTAATTTTGAAGATATTGCTCAATCAGTCATTGTAGTAAAAGATCATTTAGATCTTCTAGGTAAGTTGTTACACAAATTTGATGAAGCGCCTTACTTTACTGGCCAACCTGTACCACAGTTAAATTGCTTAAATAACGCGGCTGAGTTTGTATTACAAACGCAGAAACTAGAGCACCGTTTTATGGCGTTAGTTAAACGCCTAAAAACAGCTTATGACGTTTGCTGTGGTAGTGAAAAAATCTCACTACAAGAACGCGACGCTATTCATTTTTACTTGGCCATCCGTTCTATTGTTTACAAGCTAACAAAAGGTGATGCGCCTGATACCGCCCAAATGAATGCCAAAGTGCGTGAGATGATCGCTGAGGCGCTAAGAAGTGATGGTGTCGAAGAAATATTCAAATTAGGCCAAGGTGCCAATAGCGAAGGAGATCGAGGTGTTGATATATTCGATGAAGACTATTTAGCCAAAATTGAAAAAATAAAACTTCCTAATACTAAAATCAAGTTGCTTCAGCAGATGCTAGCCAAAGCTATTGGTGAATTTAAGCAAGTAAATAAAATTAAAGCTATCGACTTTACCGAACGCTTTAAATCGTTAGTTGACCAGTATAACGAGCGTAAAGAAGAAGATGTTTTAGTTAGTGGCATACTGGAAGACTTCTCTGATGAAATCATAAATATGCTCCAGGATCTCAAAACAGAGATGGGATCGTTTGAGGACATGGGTATTAATCTAGAAGAAAAAGCTTTCTACGACATTCTGCACTCGTTAGCGGTTAAATATGACTTTGAATATCCAGACAACAAGCTTCTAGAGCTAGCCAAAGCCGTTAAAGAAGTGGTTGATGACAAAGCTAAGTATACCGACTGGAGCCAGCGTGCTGATATTAAGGCTGAGTTAAAAGTAGACTTGATCATGTTGCTCGCTAAGTTTGGTTACCCACCTGTAAGCCGTGATGATATATATAAAGAGATATTTACTCAGGCTGAGAATTTTAAAAAGAACAGAGCAGCATAAGGAATTGGAGAATTAATATATGAGTATCATGCAACAATCAAGTAAAGCACTAGATCGGTCATTAAGTGATTGGTTTTTAACAATAGCCAATGGTCAGATAAAGTTGCCAAGATTCCAACGACATGAAGCATGGGATCAGCATCGCATTTCCAGTTTTTTAACAACAGTTATCCACAATTTACCTGTAGGTGTGGCATTAGTACTAGAAGTAGGTGATGAAGAGAAGTTCATTTCTAGGTATATTAAAACTGCTGAAGAAAATAAAGAAGTGAGAGTTAACCAGCATTTATTAGATGGTCAACAACGGTTAACAGCTATGTGGAGGATGTTACATAATAATTATGAAAACGAAACCTATTTTGTTCACATACAAGAATTGGATAAGCAACAAGAGATTGACGAAGAATCTGATTTAAAAGTTTATGCTAAAGGACGTTATTTCCGTCAAGATGGTCGTCAGTTTCCTTTGTGGTGTGATATTCCAAAAGACTGCTTAGATAGAGGGCTTATTCCAACACAGCTCCTGAGACCGCAAGATATACAAACAGAAATTGATCAATGGATTAGTGATGCTACTGCATTTATGGAACCTAAAGAAACGGATGAAAATTCGTTTGCCAAGTTAAAAGATTATACTGCTTTTAAAGAACAGCTAAAAAGCCAAATTACTAAGTTAAGAGAAAGGGTTGCTCACTTTAACCTACCTTATTTATCTCTCCCTACCACAACAGAAAAAGAAGTTGCATTACAAGTTTTCATTAATATGAATACTAATAGCAAGCCATTATCTCGATACGACATAATTGTTGCAGAAGTTGAAAGTGCAACAGAAGATTCACTTCATGATTTACAACAAAAGTTGATTGAGAAGTATCCTGCGGTTGAAAGATATCATGATGTATCGTTTCAGATATTGGCAACTTCTGCATTGCTACAGGATAAGTTGCCTAATGAGCGTGGCATGATTGATATGGATAAAATACTGATGGTTGGCCAATGGTCAATAATGGAAGAGTGCCTTAATAAAATGGCAAGTTTCTTAGCTGCTCAAGGTATTCATGATAAGCAAAGGCTGCCAACAAATGCGGTGCTTGGGGTTATAGCTGCTTGTTATCGAGATATCCCTGATACGGGCGATTTTAGAGGAAAAGCAGAGCTGTTGTTACAACGATATCTTTGGTCAGCATTTTTTACCGACAGATATGAAAATTCTGCCGCAAGTCGAGCGCATATGGATTACCGAGGCTTAAAAAAATTACTTCAACAAGGTGACTTTGATGAAGAGCACTTTAGTGAAGTGCCTGTTTTGAACCGAGATGAGTATCCATTAGCTACCGCAGAAGAACTAGAGACAGTTGATTGGCCCAAAAAGCAAAGTATTAGGGCAAGAGGAATATTAGCTGTTGCAAGTCACTTAGGTGCATACGATTTCGCGGATAATCAACCTGCTAGTTATGAGAGCTTACAGCACCGTGAATATCATCATCTATACCCTGATGCCTTATTAAAAGAAGTTGAAATGAATAGCTATCTTGCACTTAATTGCGCATTGATTACCTGGAAAACCAATAGAACTATTGGCCGTAAAGATCCGCTTAAATATATAGAGGAAAGAACAGGTTGGGTAGATCAAGAGGTTATTGAGCAAAGGTTAAATAGTCACTTAATTCCATATAGAGAGTTAGCTTGCTCAGAGTACGGTGAGCTTGATGAGCTGAAGAGAGATCTTGTTGTAAGTGACTTTAATCAGTTCATTAAAAGAAGAGCAATATTGATATCAGGCGCTGTTGCAAAACTAGCAAGTGGTAAAGCTTTAACTGTTGCTAATGTAATGAATATTGATTGATATTAAATTGTTTTAATATCTATTTACGACAACAATTGGTGTTCACTGCTCATTTTATGACACTTAATGGTGTTTGTGTTTGTGTTTGTGTTTGTGTTTGTGTTTGTGTTTGTGTTTTCCTATTTTAATGCATATTAAAAATAGGAAAGAACTTAACCTTAGAAGTTACTGAAATTAACCGCTAGAATGAAGTTATTCTAAAATTTAATTTCTCATGGATACGACAGCTTATGGTGCATTCATCATAATCGGATATTTAAGTAAATTAAGATGGAAGATAGTCTGATTTTTCGCGATTGAATATTGTGCCGAATACTGTAGCGGGATAAAACCAAAAAAGTTATCTAAGTGGCTAATCAATGCAGAAGTTGATTAAAATAAAATGCCTGTCAGTATATCACTGACAGGCATTTTTGTTTCTTATACTAATAAAGTGGAGCTATTAGCTCTACGTTTATTGTGGTGTTGCTTGTAATGTTAATGTGATACCTGACGCTGCAGAATAGCCATAAATATCAATGTACCAGGTGCCTTCTTGAGGTGCTGAAAAGGAGCAAGATTCATTATTACCACTTAAGTAAGGACGACAATCAGAGGTAGATAAGGTCGATTGTTTTCCTTGAGTAACATATAAATCTGCATCACCGCTACCACCGGCAATAGCAATGGTTAAATCAGCATAACCAGCACTTAAGTCATAAGTATATCGAGTCCATTTTTTTCTCGATACAGAGACATTGTTTACAGATACATCAACAGGTTGAGCTGCTCCACCACCGGTGCTTGCAGGCGTGTAATTAGCGACAAGACTAACATTAGCAAAATCTGAGTAGGCATTTAAACGTACATAATAAATACCATCTGTTTGCGTGCCAGTACATGATTCATTGTTACCACCAATATAAGGGCGGCAATCAAAGTTAGCATCTGTTGGTGCAGAGCCAAATCTCACAGAAAGATCAGCATCACCACTGCCACCACTCATAGTAAAGCTAATGTCAGTAGCGCCTGCAGGAACGTCAAAGGTGTAGTTTAGGTCATTATCTTTTGTTGCAGATAAGCTATTTTTAGCAACACCATTTTCAAGCACGCTTGTTGTTGGTGGTGGTGGTGTAACACCTCCGCCATTACCATCACAGCCATTGTTGGTTATATAATCTATGGCATCTTTCGTTTGTGCTAAGCCGTAACCAAATTTAACGTCACGACCACTAGCACCTAAATCTTGAGCGGTAGTATTTAGCACGTTACGAATTTCTACGTTGGTACAAGAAGGGTGGTGACTCCAAACGAGTGCCGCAACACCAGCAACATGTGGAGAAGCCATTGAAGTGCCACTCATTTTTCCGTAATTTCCGGCACCTATATTAACACTCGCATTTGAACCTATATTGGTGAGCATTGCCGCGCCATCAGTATCTGAAACGGTTACTGCCGGAATGTTGGTACTGTTGCTTGTTCCTAATGTGCCACCAAAAGAACCGGCGGCATTATTATAAATAATAGCGCCTACACCACCGCTATCTTGACAAGCCTTAACTTTGTCATGAAACGAAATATTACCACGTTGAATTAAACAAACTTGACCTGAAGCACTGTTATTAATCGCTTCACCAGTACCAAAATTAAAGAGTGAAGCATTAGCTGAACCTTGGTTTTCTAATGCATTGGCGTTATAAGCAGTACCGGCAACGCTAGCTTCAACTACCGATCCCTGTCCAGTTGGATAAGTTGAATAAACATCAACACCAGGGCCTGAAATTTCAACTTGAGTATTTTTTTGTGAAAAATCGGCAAGCGCTTTGGTGCTATCAACAGCAGCAACTGACATCACTGAATCATAAGAAGCGGGATAACTTAAGGCATCTGTTGTACTGGTTGCCACACCATCATTACCTGCTGCTGCAATAAGTAAAGCACCCGCATCATAGGCTGCTTGTATCGCATTTCTTTCGGTGTTATTTGAACCTGAGCCACCTAAGCTCATATTAATAACACTTGAGCCATTACTAACACATGTATTGATTGCGCTAGCGAGATCAGAAGAATATCCCCAACCTGAAGCATTAAAAACTTTAATGATATGAAGGCTAGGATCTGAACCAATAACGCCACGTACACCAATACCATTATTAAGTGCAGCAATGGTACCGGCTACATGAGTACCGTGAGGACCGCCATTGTTAAACCAGTTACCGGTGCCACTGTCGTTGGTACCTGAAATTGTTCCGCCTTGTGCGCCCATATCTTCATGCGGTAGATCTAAACCAGAATCTATCACACAGATTTTTTTACCACCGGAGTTTGCTGAAGCAATGCTATCGTTAACCTGATCGGCTTGAACCATACCAATACCATAGGGAACACTTTGTGCCATAAAACGGCGTTGTAAATCTTCTTCAATGTAATCAATATTACTATCAGAAGATAATACTTTTAAATCTTTAGCACTTAGCTCAGCGGTGATCATATTAAGTTCAGGATGATCTGTTTGAACGGTGATATTTAGTTTGTTTAGCGTTTTTTTAATATCAATGCTGCGTTCAATCGCAACATTTGCTACGGCATTAGTGAAAGAGCTGTCATCCATTACAACTGACTGTGCAGACGTCTGTTTATATTTGATTATGTAGCGTTTAGCTAAAGCTGAAGTAGGCACAGAAACAATGGCATGATCCGTTACTAATACTCCTTTAGGCTGTGCTGCATAAAGTGCTGTTGATACAGCTAAAGATAAAATACTTGCAGTAGATACTATTGCAGATATTTTCACGACGTTTTTTGATGTTTTAATGGTTTTCGACATACATGACTACCCTTCTTGAAGTGCGGTTATAATTATAATTGTATTTATTTTGAACAACAAAAATATAACACTATATTCACAAATGTTACAAGATATTTCTTTTTAAGTGTCGTTTTTACGGGTAATAGTGGCAACATTGTCTATTAAAGCTGTTTAGCTTTTATTTTATCCAACAATCGCTTTATACTGATTTTATAACCTTTTTCACACGGCTAGTATTTTTGATCGTTAAGTTATCTACAAAGTTTTTAATCATAGTGCTTTACTTACTCTTTTTTACAAAAGCGGGTTTTGCTCTTGCTGTCCAAAACTCAGAGCAAGGCATTGTCGCTTTTGATAATGCGGTGACAAAAATTGAAAAATTAATTGATAGCAATGTTCCGTTAGCACAACTGGAATTGAAGCGCTTTGAAGGGCGTTTAGATGAATTATCGTTAAAACAGAAAATCACCTACCAAAATTTATTAACAGATATATATATTTCACAAGGACAGTTTCATTTAGGTAAACAAGCGGCTACTGAAGGTTTAGCGCTGACACTAAAACTTTCCAGTCCTAGTTTATTAATATCTGAATTACTTTATAGTCGCGGTTTTGCTAATGAAAGCATTGGTGAGACTGCATTAGCCAGCAAAGATTACGAAAGTGGCCTAGAGTTAGCAAAATCCCTGCATGACAAAGTATTAATCGCCACCGGTTTAATTAATTTAGGCGCTATTTACTATCTTACCGACCGTTATGAAAATTCTTTAACGGTCTTAAATGATGCTTACAATATTGCCAAACAAACGGATGATGATGAACTTAAAGGTGCGGTCAATTCTGAGTTAGGTATTTTGTACGCTTATCTTGATAGAAATAAGCAAGCAATGGTTTATTATCAGCAATCGTATCAATATTATAAAAAAGCGGACAAAACCATTTTAGCGTTGAACGCTTTAGTTAATATTGGTATGAACCACCTGTTTGAAAAAGAGTATGAACAGGCAATAACAGCCTACAAAACTATCATAGATGAATCTGATGGCGTTGCGCCTAATCAAATTATGTACAGAACTTATTCAGGATTGTCTTGGGCAAATTTAAAAAAGAAAGATCCTAACCCAGAAGTTAGTTATCAATATTTGTTGTTGTCAAAGCAGTATATGCAAAGTATTGAGCAGTATGATATTGAATTACAATATTACTTAGATGAAGCTTTTGTATTGTTTGAAATAGAACGTTTTGATGAAACCCTTGACAGTATAAGCACCGTTGAGAATATTTTAGCAGCGCAAATGCCTTTGGGTCAGTTAAAAATGCAAGCCCGTATTAGCATTGTTAATCTAAAATCTAAAACATACTTTAAGCTTGGTCATTACCAACAAGCCTATGATTTACAAGCGCAGCGATTATCGTTAACGCAAGTTATGCGTGCAAAAGAGCATATTCAATCGGTTGCAGAAGTTCGTTTAACCTTAGAAGCGAAAGAGGCTGATTTGCACAAGCAAGTATTAAAAAACCAGCAAACATTACAAGAAATAGCATTATCAACGGCAGAGCAAGAACAGCAACAACAAAAGTTATACCTGTTTACTATTGCCGTGGTCGCGCTAATATTTGCCTGGTTGTTAGTTAAATTAATTCAAGGTCAACGCAAACTTTACCACGCTTCTAGCATTGATATGTTAACAGGTATAGCGAATCGTAGAAAATTGATGAGAAAAGGGCGGAAATTTATTCACCGTGCAAGCGCTAAAAAAACTGACTTCAGTGTTATTATGATTGACATAGATCACTTTAAAAAGGTGAATGATCAATTTGGTCATAGTGTTGGTGATCAGGTCTTGAAAAAAGTGGTTGAACTAGGTGAAGATTTTATGCGAAACACCGATGTTTTTGGCCGTTTCGGTGGTGAAGAATTTATTGTATTCTTACCTCACACGTCAACTTCACAAGCAAAAATCATTGCCGAACGATTTCGAACCGCTGTTGAAGGCTATTCATGGGGTATTATTAATGGCTTAGATGACTCTTTTGCCACCAGTATTAGTATTGGTATTGCCAGTAGTGTAGATATGCCTGTGGATGAAAAATATGATTTAACCGCCTTAATTAATCGAGCGGACAGTTTATTATACCAAGCGAAAAATCAGGGACGAAATAAGGTGTGCAGCGAATGAATAAAAGCTTAACTGTTTTGATTTTTTCATTGTACTGTATGGTTTGCCATATCGCGGTAGCTTACGAAAAAAACGAAAGTCCAACCTTAACGAAAGTGAATGAATATAACCTTCGCGCCGATATAATAACCTTTGTTCAGTTATCAAGCAGTGCACCTAATAAAGCCTATGTGCTGTTGTCAACTTTTGATCTTGATGCTACAGCATACAATTATGCCGAGCAGTATTTAGTTTTATTAGCAAAAGCAAAAATAAAACAGTACCAACAGCAACACCAAGAGGTTATTTCGTTAATCAAAAAAACCATTGCCTTAAGAAAGTATATTGTTGAAAAACAATTGAATACACCGTTGTTTTCTAATGCTCATTTGGTGCTGGCTACTAGTTATGCTGCAATAAAAGATTTTGACCAAGCGTATCAAGCAAAAAAAGACTTTGTGGATGAATATAATGATTACAGTGATGATAATCGTGAAAATACGGTTAAAGAACTTACCAAAAAATACGAAATAGCTCATAAAATTGAAGCGAATGAATTACTGGATAATCAAAACAAGCTAAAAGAATTACGACTCGAAGAAGTACACAAACAACAGCAAGATCAGCAACAACAGTTCATTTTAATTACACTCACTATCATATTATTTGTTTTATTATTTTTACGACAGCTTAAAATACGCAAAAAATTACTTTTTCTGACCAAAACAGACAGCTTAACGGGCATATTAAATCGAGCCGCTTTATTTAATCAAGGGCAAAAACTCGTTAAAATTTCAAGCCAAAAAGAGCTGCAATTAAGTCTTTCACTTTTTGATATCGACCACTTTAAGTCAATAAACGATGAGTTTGGTCATCATGTTGGCGACTTAGTATTAGAAAAAATTTCCCACTTAGTAAGTGAAACGATGCGAGCTCGAGATGTTTTTTCGCGCTTAGGTGGGGAAGAATTTGTCATTATTTTGCCTAATACCGATATTGATAAAGCTAAAGCTATCGCAGTACGGGTAATGGAAAAAATAGCCGATCATGATTTTGGCGAATGTGGGGTGAATCGCCCTATTACGCTCAGTATTGGGGTAGCTAATTTAAACGAAACTAAGGCCGTGTTTGATGACCTTCTTCATGCCGCAGATTTAGCGATGTATCAGGCTAAAGCGCAAGGGCGAAATCAAATGGTAAGTTATGCAAACATTGCTGAACACCAAGAAAGGCGTCAACGTTAACTTTTTTATTGTCTTTGCTATTTTTTCTAGCGGGATAATCATATAAGCTAGATAAGATCTTTTTTAAGTAAAATAAACTCAAAATTTATCGCTAATTTAATCGCACCAATGTTGGCGATACTCATATTTACGGGAATAGGAAAATCATTGCATGTCAGATGTGCTCGAATATGGTCCAGATGGGGTAGAACAAGTTCCTCTAAGACGTTTTACCGAAGAAGCTTATTTAAACTACTCCATGTACGTTATTATGGACAGAGCTTTACCACATATTGGTGATGGCTTAAAACCCGTGCAGCGTCGAATTGTTTATGCCATGTCAGAGCTTGGTTTATCGGCAACCGCAAAATATAAAAAATCGGCTCGTACCGTGGGCGATGTGTTAGGTAAATTTCATCCCCATGGTGACAGCGCTTGTTATGAAGCCATGGTATTGATGGCGCAGCCTTTTTCATATCGTTATCCGTTAGTTGATGGGCAAGGTAACTGGGGCGCACCCGATGATCCTAAATCGTTTGCGGCCATGCGTTATACCGAGTCGCGTTTATCAAAGTTTAGTGAAGTATTACTTGCTGAGCTGGGTTTAGGAACGGTTGATTGGGTGCCAAATTTTGACGGCACCATGAAAGAGCCAAAAACACTGCCGGCTCGTTTGCCGCATATTATGCTTAACGGCATTACCGGTATTGCTGTGGGCATGGCAACGGATATTCCGCCACATAATGTTCGTGAAATTGCTAATGCTTGTGTACATTTAATTGACCAACCTAAAGCCGAAGTAGCTGATTTATTAACTTTTGTGCAAGGACCCGATTATCCTACCGATGCTGAAATAATTACCCCTAAAGCCGATATTGAAAAAATTTACCAAACCGGACGTGGCAGCATAAAAATGCGCGCTATTTATGAAATAGAACAAGGTGAAGTGGTTATTACTGCGTTGCCTCATCAAGCATCTGGCGGTAAAATATTAGAGCAAATTGCCGGACAAATGACCGCTAAAAAATTACCCATGGTGGTTGATCTTCGTGATGAGTCTGATCATGAAAACCCAGTGCGTTTGGTGGTGGTGCCACGTTCAAACCGAGTTGATATTGAACAATTAATGCAGCATTTATTTGCCAGCACTGATTTAGAAAAAAGCTATCGCGTTAATATCAACATGATTGGCTTAGACAATCGTCCCGCGGTTAAAAACTTACGTGAAATATTAACAGAGTGGCTTGAATATCGCCGTGAAACGGTGCGCCGACGTTTACAGTATCGTTTAGATAAAGTACTGGCGCGTTTGCATATTTTAGATGGTTTATTAGTTGCCTACTTAAATATAGACGAAGTGATTGAGATCATTCGTGGTTTTGACGATCCAAAAGCCGAGTTAATGTCTCGCTTTGCTTTATCTGAAATTCAAGCTCACGCCATTTTAGAAATTAAACTAAGACAATTAGCAAAATTAGAAGAAGTTAAAATTCGCGCAGAACAAGACGAATTACATAAAGATCAAGAATACTTAGAAAAAATTCTTAATTCAAAAGCGCGTATGAGTACGCTGATGAAGAAAGAGATTCTTGCCGCAGCTAAAGAGTATGGTGATGATCGCCGCTCTCAATTGGTAGAGCGCAGCGAATCAAAAGCCTTGACCGAAAAAGATCTGGTGCCAAGTGAACCAGTAACTATTGTGGTATCTGATAAAGGTTGGGCACGTTGTGCCAAAGGTCATGATATTGACGCAACGGCGTTAAATTATAAAGCCGGTGATGGTTATTTATGCTCTGCCAAAGGGCGCAGTAATCGACCCGTAGCCTTTTTTGATTCATCAGGGCGAGCTTTCACTACCGACGCGCATACATTACCTACAGCGCGTAGCCAAGGTGAACCGTTAACAGGGCGCTTTAATTTAGCGACGGGTGAGAACTTTGTGCATTGTCTGATGGCCAGTGATGAAACTAAATACCTATTGGTTAGTGATGCAGGCTACGGTTTTGTCAGTAGCTTTAGCGACATGATCAGTCGTAATAAAAATGGTAAAACAATGATATCTTTACCACAAGCGGCAAAAGTTTTAACACCACAAGTAATAGATAGTATTGAAAGTGATTCCTGCCTCGCTATTACAACAGAAGGGCGAATGTTAGTGTTTCCCGTGATAAATTTGCCAGTGCTGAGTAAAGGCAAGGGTAATAAAATTATTAATATACCACCAGTAAAAGCAAAAGCCCGTGAAGAGTTTGTCACCATACTCGCTATTGTGCCTGAGGGGGCTTCAATAACACTTCACGCGGGACGTCGCAAACTGACCTTAAAACCAACGGATATTGATCATTACCGCGGTGAAAGAGGACGTCGAGGTAACAAACTACCACGCGGTTTACAACGGGTAGATCAAGTGGAAATTGAATTGCCTAAAGTTAGTCAAGAAGCCAAAATAGAGATAGATCAGCAGTTTTAGGTGAAGTCAGAGGTTGAGCTATACAAGGGCTAGCGGAGAGGTAAAAAAACACTTTTCGCTCTATTCCTTCATCTCAGAAAAAATTAACTTTTTTGAACTTTTATCATTACAAAGATCAGATCAAAGTATAACAACACAAATATTTTGAGAATGACTTGATTTCATAACAAAAACATCAGAATTTCAAGCGCTTAGAAAATAAATGACGGAATGTTTTTCTGCTATCCCTGATCCCCGACAGCAACTTAAATGTGATTATAGTCAGCACGATATTTTGATGTGTGCTTTTGCCTACATGGATAATGGTATGAACCCACCCCACTCCCTATCGACTTAGGGTGCGAAATATCGGCTCAATACAATAATCCCTTACTTTCGTACTATCTAGTTATAAACTATTATAGGTTGTAGGTGTCTTTGACTAAATATCCATTATGTTAACAATCAAACCTTTATTACTCGGCTGTGTTTTACTTGTTAGTAGTTTGACCACGCAAGCGGTCAGTCGGTTTGAGCACTTAACAATAAATCAGGGCCTATCACAAAGTACGATTTATGCCATGATTCAAGACAAACAGGGTTTTATTTGGATAGGTACACAATACGGTTTAAACCGTTACGATGGTTATGAATTTATAAATTATTATCATGATCCTACAAATTCCAACTCACTATCGAGCAACTTTATTCTATCTTTGTATGAAGATAAGAAAGGAAGTATCTGGATAGGCACTTTCAATGGTTTAAACAAATATGATCCTAAAACAAACACCTTTACATTAGTAACCTTAAAAAGCCAAAGTAATAAAAAATTAACAAATACTCGTATTACAGCTATTTCAGGTGATGATAAACAACTATGGATAGGAACATTTAAAGATGGTCTTTGGCTATATAATTTCAAAGATCAACAACTCACTCCTTTTAACACGCTTCCTGAAATGGCTGAGAGATTATTAAATAATAAAATCACCACCATCATAAAAGATAACCAGCAAAGGATCTGGATCTCAACATGGAAAAATGGATTATTTCAATATAACACACAAGAAAACAGCTTTGTGCACTATAAACATAAGAATACAGATATAAACACGCTATCGAGTAATTTTATTAACTATCTAACCACCGACAACAATGGTAATTTGTGGATAGCAACTAAAGATCGGGGGGTAGACAAGTTAATAATAAAAGAAAAACGCTTTATTCATTATACACATAACAAAAACAACGCTTTTTCTTTATCATCTAACAATGTTTATAGCGTGTTTATTGATAAAAAACATCAAGTTTGGATAGGCACTAAAAAAGGCTTAAATGTATTAGTCCCTAATACAAATAACTTTTCTCATTATCAGCATAGCAACGATAGTCAAAGTATTAGCGGTAATACCATTCAATCGATTATGCAAACTCGTGACGGCATAATGTGGATTGGCACTTTTTCTTTTGGTTTAAACAAGTATAACCCCAAATTAGAGAAAATATTACATTTTAATCATGATAAAAATAATCCCAATAGCCTAAGTAACAACAGTGTTTGGGCAATAAAAAGTGATATCAATAATAATATTTGGGTTGGTACTTATGATGGGTTAAACCGCTATAACACAGACAGTGAAAAATTCATTCATTACCGTCACCACGACAAAAAAAATTCTATCAGCGGTAATTTAATTTGGTCAATATTATCAGATCATCAAGGATTATTATGGTTTGGTACTGGCAATGACAAAGGTTTAAATAAATTTGATCCTAATAGCCAACAGTTCACCCATTACTACAATGATCCTAAACTAAAAAACAGTTTAAGCAAGGGCAGTATTTTAAGTGTTTTTGAAGACTCGAAAAAACGTTTATGGCTGGCCACTTACCATGGCGTTAATTTATTCGATCCTAAATTAGAACGTTTTAGTTATTATCAGCATGACTCAAAAAACATCCACAGTCTTAGCCATAATACGGTCATTACTATTTATGAAGATTCAAATAATACTATTTGGGTTGGCACATTTGGTGGCGGTTTAAATAAGTTCAATGAAGAGCAACAAAACTTTACTCGTTATTTACATGACCCCAAAGATAATGATTCTATCAGTAGTAACAATGTAATGGCGATTATAGAAAATAGCCAAAAAGAGCTATGGATCACTACCTATGGTGGTGGACTTAATAGGTTAGATAGAACAAGCGAAAAATTTCATCATATTAATAAAAAAAATGGACTAGCGAGCTTGTCGCTTTACGGTATATTGGAAGATAACCAGCAAAATTTATGGGTAAGTGGTAATAAAGGGTTATCGCGCATTAACCCTAAAACTTTTCATGTCGAAAATTATAGTGAAAATGACGGCTTACAAGGAGATGAATTTAATTTAGGGGCTTATTATAAAAGCCCCACTGGCGAGCTGTTTTTTGGTGGAACCAATGGATTTAATCGTTTTTTTCCTGAAGACATGGTGCATAAATGGGATAATGTTCCGGTTGTGTTTACCAACATGTCTTTAGCAAATACGCCAGTACAAGTTTCGAACTCACCAGTAGACACTTCGTTTTCTTTACTCAATACCATAAATTACACTCCAGAAATTACACTTTCTTACTTACAAAGCTTTTTTTCATTTGATTTTTCCGCATTGAATTTTGCGAATTCATCTCGGCTAACGTACAGCTATAAATTAGAAGGGTGGGATAAAGCTTGGATCTTAACGGGCGCTCTACATCGCCGGGCAACTTATACCAATATTCCTGCAGGTAATTACCGTTTACGCGTTAGAGTACAAAATTCAAACGGGAGTTGGAGCAAAAATCAAGCGCAAATAAAGCTCACTATTACACCCGCACCATGGCGTACATGGTGGGCTTATATGTTTTATTTCATCACTGTATTTAGCATCATCAGCTATATTATTTATCAACGTAGAGAAAAATTTATCGCCATTAAAAGCCGAGAAGAACGCTTGTCATTGGCATTATGGGGCAGTGGTAATGAACTTTGGGATTGGAATGTAGAGGAAGGTAGTATACTTAGATCTAGCACTGTGAATGCCTTTTATAATCAATCTAGTACCGAACCTTTTGATTATAGCCATCTTAAAGATCGCATACACAATGACGATTTAGAGAAAGTAATGAAAACTTTCAAGCAACAAGTCAATAAATGCAGCGATTTTATTGATGTAACCTACCGTATGAAAGATTTGCAAGGTAGGTGGCGCTGGGTGCGAAATAGAGCAAGAACAGTGTCAAAACAAGAAAATGGTCAATCAGCAAGAATTGTAGGCACTATTCAAGATGTTCAAGAGCTGAAACAAAGTCAAGAAGATTTACGACAATTTAACAAAAAATTAGAGCTGCTTGTTACTGAGCGCACCATGGCATTAAGTAAATCTATTGACGAACTAAAATCGACTCAACAGAAGTTGGTAGAGGCTGAAAAAATGGCTTCTCTTGGTGGTTTAGTGCGCGGCGTTGCTCACGAACTCAACACACCTTTAGGTATAGCAATTACTAGTACTTCTTTAATTGAAGATGAAATACAGCAATTATGTGACAAAAAGAATACGCAATCATTAACAAAAAAAGCATTTGATCATTTTGAAAACATAGTCCAAAAAAGTATTGAATTAGTTACCAAAAATCAATTGCGTTGTGATCAAATAATTCAAGATTTCAAAAAAATAGCCATGAGTGAATCTTCTCTTAGTTCACAAAAAATTACGCTATTACCTATGCTAAATCATTTTATTGCTCAAAAACAAATACAACTGAGCCAGCAACAAGTAACAATAAATGTATATTGTGATCCAGAACTTGAAATCTACTCAAATCCACAGGCCTTTGAACAAATAATCAGCCAACTTATTGACAATAGCTTATGTCATGCTTTTGAAAATTCACCTATAGGAACCATTAATATCAAGGCTATCAATAAAAAAAATACATTAATGATGATTTTTGAAGATGACGGCTCAGGCATGACAGCAGAACAACTTGATAATATCTTCGAACCTTTTTATACCACTAAACGTGGCACACAATGCACGGGTTTAGGTATGCATATTGTTTATAATGCCTTGGTACATCAACTTTCAGGAGAGATCTCCTGTGAAAGCGCCCTCGACCAAGGTGTGAAAATATCAATGTCTTTTCCCCATGGCGTTAGCACAACACAGCCCGAACGCAAAGAGTATTGATTTATCCCCCCCCCTGCTGAGTAGTTACTATTTTTTTTGTACTGGGGTTGCCAAAATATTTCCCAACTATCAGGTGCTTGAGAAACAATGTTGGTATTGTATGCTAGGCCATAAATTCCATAAACTATGGGAATACCATAAGTTAAGTTATGAGCAGTAACATAGTTTAAATTTTGCAGTGAGGGAGATATTTTTTTGAAATTTGGAATGTTTTTAAAGTTTATAGGCAAGACTATATTATTTTGAATCATTGGCCAACGAGGGGATTTAGGTATGTTGTGAGCAGGGCTTATTAAATCAAAGTTTTTAGAGTGAATTCCGTAGAAAACTCATCGGGTGCAAGTACATCGGTGACCTTAACTTTAATATCTATTTGATATTTATTAGTAATGTACTTTTCAAATTTGTCAGTTTTTTCTTTAGGGGCATATCCTTGCCAGCAAAGAATGTTTAATTCGATACTAGCCACAGCAGGTGAGGAAAGCAATATAATTAGAGCAGTGGTTAGTGCTATCTGTTTTTTGAGCATATTTTACTCAGGGTAATATGTCTACTGTAAATATAGCAGAGTTATTTTTTAACGCTCGATCCCAAAGAGATTAATGATTTACCCACGCTAAAGACAAAGAAAAACTACTACCTTGACCTAATTCGCTTTCCACAAACAGCTCTGAGTTTAAAATTTTGCTGAGTTTTTGACTAATAGCTAACCCCAAACCTGCATGGCGGGTATTGTCTTCAATCGCATTGCTGGCACGGTATCTGGCATCAAAAATATAAGCAATATCTTCTTTACTAATGCCCGTGCCATTGTCGTCCACAGAAATTTTTATTTTGTCGGTTAGCTGGCTTATCACCACGGTAATGTCACCATTTTCATTGGTATGTCTAATAGCATTTTCTAACAAATTGGTGATGATGCGCTCAAGTTTGGCAATGTCAGAATAAACAATAAAGCGGCATTGCTGTGGCTCTATAGTCAAACTAATCCCTTTATCTTTAGCTTTTAGAGAAAACTTGGCAATAATGTCGTGCAGTAATTCGCCAATAGCAAAGGTTTCTAAATTGACCGTTACTTGGCCGTCTTCTAAGTGCGCTAATTCAAATATTTGATCAATTAAACGTTTTAGCTGCATCGCATTTCGCTGGGCGGTTGCTAAATAATCAGCCCGTTCAAGCTTGGTTAATTGTTCACCTTTAATGACCATAGTTTCGATATAACCTTGCATGGTTGCGAGCGGTGTACGTAGGTCATGAGACAAATGGGCAAGTAGCTCGCGCCTAATACGGTCATTTTCAGTTAACTGAGAGAATTGCTGATTAATTTGATTAACCATGGCATTAAAACAAGTACCTAGCGCATGTACTTCGTTGCTTTGTGCATTTTTCCACTGACTTAATGTTACTTTGCTTTGATCAAATTTTACCGCTTTTATCGCTTGTATTTCACTAGCAAGCTGCTTGATTGGTGCAGTGAAATAACGAAATACGGCTAAGAGAATTAATAATAATAACAACAAAGAGCCGAGAAATAAGGCACCATATTGCTGTAATTGTTTGTCATGTTTCACTTGGTTAAAAATAGAGTCATAAATCTCGCCGCCAATAATGACATATAAATAACCCTGTAAATTTTCACCGTGATAAATGGGCGCCGCAGAAAATATTTTTTGCTTGTTAAGGTGGCGAGGATCATCACCAAAAACAGGCACCGTTTCAGGGTGTGAAATCAAATTAACCAACGGGCTCAGCTCTACTTTTTTGCGTTTTATTTTAGCTGCATCAGCGGAATAAGTAATAATATTGCCCGCGGGATCAAGGTAATAGAATTCAAACGCTGGGCCTAATAACATCAAGGTATGAAAGAGGTTCTTTAACGCCTTTTTATCGTAAACACCATCTTGCAGCAGTGGATTATCATTAGCTAAATGCTTGGCAAGTTGCAGGTGTAGTTTTTGTTCCGCTTGAAATTTTGATTGCTCAGCTAACGAATTACTCCAATAAAAAAGTAGTGATGCTAAAACAATAAAAGCCCCACATATGGATAAAGCGAGTCGTTGATAAAGTGAAAATTTCATAAAGTAACTCTTTTAAATAGTGCTGTTTGTTAATGAACGCCGGCAGAATTTAGCTTGTAACCTACGCCCCACACGGTTTGAATTATTTTTGGCTCGGCACAATCTTCTTCTAATTTATTGCGTAAACGGTTTATATGAGAATTTACTGTGTGTTCATAACCGCTGTGGTTGTAACCCCAAACGCTGTCGAGCAACTGGCTTCGAGAAAATACTTGGTCTGGGTTCTTACATAAAAAATCAAGTAATTCAAATTCGGTCGAGGTTAAGTTAATTGCATTATCTTTATAAGTAACTTGGTGATAACGTTGGTTAACTAATAGCTGGCCTACACAGGTATTGTTATTGGCTTGTTCAGTATTATTAACCGGTGAACTGTTACCATTTGCTTTATGTCCATTTGTTTTATTTCGATCCGCGAAGGCATGCACTCGTCTCAATTGGGTGCGTACTCTAGCTTGTAGCTCTCTAATGCTAAAAGGCTTGGTCATGTAGTCATCCGCCCCTAGCTCTAACCCTAGTATTCTATCGGTTTCTGATGTTTTTGAAGTCAGTATTAAAATGGCTTGCAAGGGTTTTTCTTGACGAAGTTGCCGGCAAATATCTAACCCGTTAATACCCGGTAACATGACATCAAGCATCACTAGTTGATAATTTTGCTTTAGTGCTTGTTCAAGCCCTTGCTGACCATGGCAGCAAATATCGCTATCAATATCTAATTCTGTTAAATGCACTTGTATCAATTTGGCGATGTCAATTTCATCTTCAACAATTAAAACTCTATCTTTCATAGTATTGCCCAATAAACTACCTGCCACGGTAGGATACTGGGCAAGTTAGTTTTACTTTGTTCTCGTTATTGTTAATTTTATCGCAGGATTATCAAAACGATGTGCCTGCGTTAAAACTGAGCTAGATAATCCGTCATCTTGGCTAACAACACCCGAATGAAGACCAATAAAGTCAACATCATCACGAGTTGCGTCAAATCCTGCACCTCCGTCAGCTGGTCCCGGAATAGTACCCATCGCCTCACTGTTGGCTTCGGTACCCGAGTCATACACATTCAGGTTCCATGATTTAACGTCGTCAATTGCCATAGTAGATATATCTACACCAGTAAGACCCGAGAAAGCGTCATTTGTATTCACTAACATGGTCGCTGCAGTGAAAAAAGTTGCTGAACGGTCGGTAGTATTGAGTGTAACCGACGCTGCCGATCCCGGTAATACCACGCCATCACTGGAGCCAGAGGCAATAACACCCTCTTGTGCAATAAAATCGGTATTATCGCCACCTTCAGCCAATATTTCTAAACTTGCTGAAGCCATACTGCCAACCATCCACATTTTACTATCGCCATGTAACATCACAGCCAATGGCGATAAAGGCTGCGCATAGGTTAAATTAGTGATAGTAACCGAGTAACTATATTCTACTGGTGGTGGGGGAGGTGGCGGCGGTGTTGGAGTTGGCATCGCATCGTCATCATTGTTACAACCCACAAGTAATAATAATAAAGCAGCGGCAATAACCGTTTTACTTTTTGAATGAACACTTTTATTTTTTAAAGAAAAGGTAAACATGTTCTCCTCCTTATTGAATAGTAATGATTAGTTTAGCCACCGGATTTAACCAACGGTGAATGCTATTGTTTAAATCGCTTTTACCACCATCCATGTCGTCATCACCAATAGTGCCGCGATGAATATGAATCATGGTATTACTTTCCATATCAGTAACGCCCATGCCACCAGTGCCTGAACCGCCACTAGGTGCCTTTGGAATACCTAAAACACCGGGAGCACCACCGCCATTAATTAATTCATTATTCGCTTCTGTGCCTGCATCATATGCATTTAACATGATGGTGTAAGTGCCTGCTTCTGTGGGTATTTCCCAGCTGTCTACACCAACAAAACCATCGTTTGACGGTAAAATCATAGTGGCCATTGATAAATGGGTATTAGCAGCGTCGTTGGTTAACATGTAGGTAGTAGACATGCCTGGGGCTAACAAACCGCCCACGGGGTTTTCATTAATATTGGCATCAACACCTGACAAGACACTAACTAAGCCTGAAATGTCGCCACCTTCTGCCATGGCTTGTAATTCAGCCGTTGCCGTGGCGCCCACCATAAAAATACGGCTATCGCTTGCATGAGCCCCAGTAACTATTGGGGTAAAGTGCAATCCGTGGGTTAAATTAGTCATGGTAATAGATAGTTCTTGTGCTAATACGTTTGAGCTTGCAAAAGCTAGCGCACTTACCGTGAGTAAAGTATTTATTTTTTTTGATGTTTTCATGAGTGTACCTTCTCTATAAATTAGTCGTTAGTTGTATAATTCAAAAGTAAGTATGCAGGGGAGTTATTGCGATAAAGTCACGGAGTTATCACGGTTTGATTACTTAATTATCACAAAAATATCACAATGGTGTGATCCACTTTTTAATTATTACAATATTGCTGACGATAATAATTTGCACCGATTAAATTTTTTCAGTTAGAATGTTTCCGTCTCATATTGGCGACGAACATTGTTTTTCAAAGGAGTATAATAATGCTAAATAACCGTTTTAGTTACTGTATAACCACCCTAGCTTTTATGCTATTAACGAGTATTCACTCAACTCAAGCGAGTGAAATTGATGCTAACCAATTTAACTATCAAGATATTTTTGAACTTGAGTATGCCGCAAGTCCACGAGTTAGCCCCAATGGTAAGTTTGTTGTATACGAACGTCGCTCTGCGGATGTAATGACTGACAGTACCCGAGTAAACCTTTGGCAAGTGAACCTTGATGGCAGTGAGCACCGTCCTTTATTATCAGGCAAGGCGAGTTACCGCATGCCGAGATTTTCTCCTAATGGCAAGCAACTCGCTTATGTGTCATCGTTTGAAGGCAGTAGCCAACTGTATGTTCGTTGGTTAGATAGCGGTCAAACAGCGCGTATCACTAATTTACAACATTCGCCCAGTAATATTTCTTGGTCACCCAATGGTAAGTGGTTGGCATTTTCTATGTTCAAACCGATGACGGGCAATAGCGTTTTTAAAGACATGCCGAAAAAACCCAAAGGGGCAAAATGGGCGGGTACGGCAAAATATATCGACAAAACCACCTATCGCAGAAATGG
This sequence comes from Colwellia sp., assembly GCA_016765685.1. Lineage (GTDB taxonomy): Bacteria > Pseudomonadota > Gammaproteobacteria > Enterobacterales > Alteromonadaceae > Colwellia. Next base: position 84,823 of record JAESPR010000067.1, read on the forward strand.
CAGTGGTTTTGTTAAAGCAGGTTATCAGCACATTTTTGTGGTGCCTGCAAACGGCGGTACGGCTAGGCAAATTACCCAAGGTGATTACCACCATAACGGTACTATTAATTGGCTAGCGGATAATAAAAGTATCATTATTAGCGGCGATCGCCATGATGATTGGGAATATCGTCCGTTAGAGTCTGATATTTATCAAATTAACATCAATGACGGTGCTGTAATCGCGTTAACTGAACGAGCAGGGCCTGATTTTTCGCCTATAATTAGCCCTAACGGTAAAAATATTGCTTATTTACGCATTGACGATAGAAAGCTTGCTAGCCAAAATGCGAATGTTTTTGTGATGAATAAGGATGGAAAAAACAGTAAAAATCTGACCAAAGGCTTAGATCGCCCATTAGGCAACATTCAATGGGCAGTTGATGGAAAAGGGCTATATTTTTCCTATGATGATCATGGTCAAAAGCAGATTGCTTATGTGTCTACCAAAGGCAAATTGACTAAACTGAAAATAAAGTTGGGTAGTCAATCGTTGGGGCGTCCCTATACATCAGGTGACTACCGTGTTGTCGCAAAAAACAAGTTGGTTTACACCATAGCTAATAACCAACAACCGGCGGATTTAGCGTTTGTTGATCATAAAAAAATCAAAAAATTAAAAACAGTGCAATTAACCCAGTTAAATGACGATTTACTTGCCAATAAACAGTTAGCGACTGTGCACGCGATGACGGTGAAATCTAGCCTTGATGAGCGTGAAATAGAAGCTTGGCTTGCTTTACCGGCTGATTTTGATGCTAAGAAAAAATACCCACTAATTCTAGAAATACACGGCGGCCCTCATGCAGCCTATGGCCCTAATTTTTCCAGCGAAATTCAGTTAATGGTTGCTAAAGGTTATGTGGTAGTTTGGGCTAATCCGCGTGGTAGTACGTCTTATGGTGGCGAATTTGCTAACTTGATTCATCACAATTATCCGTCCAGTGATTATGATGATTTAATGGATGTGGTTGATGGTGTTATCGCCAAGGGTTATATAGATGAGAGTAATTTATTTGTTACGGGCGGCTCAGGTGGCGGTACGCTTACGGCGTGGATTATTGGTAAAACCAATCGTTTCAAAGCGGCGGTGGTTGCTAAACCGGTTATTAACTGGCTAAGTTTTGCGCTAACCGCTGATGGTTATACTTACTTTACTCAATACTGGATGCCGGGCATGCCTTGGGAAAACGTCGAGCATTTATGGAAACATTCGCCATTATCTTTGGTCGGTAATGTTAAAACACCCACCATGTTAATTACCGGTGAAGTGGATTATCGTACGCCGATGAGCGAAACCGAGCAGTATTATCAAGCGCTTAGGTTATTAAAGGTTGATTCAGCTATGGTACGCATTCCCAAAGCACACCATGGTATTGCAGCTAAGCCGAGCAACTTAATTCAAAAAGTCGGTAATATTATTGCTTGGTTTGATAAATATCGTTTAGAACAAGATGACTAGGCTTACGCCATTATATAATTAAGCTTGTTGTCTATTATTTGTGTTTGAAGGGAATTTATTATGTCATCTGTTAGTAAGTCACCGCGTGTCAATTTTAACTGGCAAGATCCACTTATGCTTGAATCTTTATTATCCGAAGATGAGCGTCTGATACGTGATAGTGCGTATCAGTATTGCCAAGAAAAATTGATGCCACGTATTTTATTAGCGAATCGACATGAAAATTTTGATATTGAGATCATGAAAGAGCTAGGTGAATTAGGGCTACTGGGTGCAACTATTGAAGAAAAATACGGCTGTGCAGGAGTTAATTATGTCAGTTATGGTTTGATTGCGCGTGAAGTAGAACGAGTTGATAGCGGCTATCGCAGCGCCATGAGTGTGCAGTCATCACTGGTCATGCATCCTATTCACGCTTATGGCAGTGAAGCGCAAAAAATGAAATATTTGCCTAAACTTGCCTCGGGCGAATTTATTGGCTGCTTTGGTTTAACTGAGCCAAATTCAGGCTCAGATCCTGCCAGTATGGCGACTAAAGCAGTCGCTATTGACGGTGGTTATCAGCTTAATGGCAGTAAAATGTGGATCACCAACTCGCCTATTGCTGATGTTTTTATTGTTTGGGCAAAATTAAAAAACCAAGCGGGTAAAGAAGAAATTAAAGGCTTTATTCTTGAAAAAGGCATGGTCGGTTTAAGTGCACCAAAAATTGAAGGTAAGTTTTCACTGCGCGCCTCGATTACCGGTGAAATAGTGATGGAGAATGTTTTTGTGCCAAGCGAAAATATGTTGCCTAATGCGAAAGGTTTATCAGGGCCTTTTGGCTGTTTGAATAAAGCGAGATACGGCATTGCTTGGGGCGCGTTAGGCGCTGCCGAATTTTGCTGGCATGGCGCACGTCAATATACCCTTGATCGAGAACAATTTGGTAAACCTCTTGCGGCAACCCAGCTAATTCAGAAAAAACTGGCTGATATGCAAACGGATATTAGCATAGGTCTTTTAGCCTGTTTGCAAGCCGGGCGTTTAATGGACTCGGGTCAATTAGCGCCAGAGGCCATCTCGTTAATTAAACGTAATTCTTGTGGTAAAGCGTTAGCAATTGCCCGTGAAGCACGAGATATGCATGGCGGTAACGGCATTAGTGATGAGTTTCATATAATTCGCCATGTGATGAACCTAGAAGCAGTGAATACCTACGAAGGCACGCATGACGTACATGCGCTTATTTTAGGGCGGGCACAAACGGGTATTC
>JAESPR010000068.1 GCA_016765685.1 Colwellia sp.
GTTTCTTTAGCTTCGTATATTGAACGCATGAAAGAAGGTCAAGCCAAGATTTATTATGTTGTTGCTGACAGCTTTGAAGCGGCTAAAAATAGCCCGCATTTAGAAGTGTTCCGCAAAAAAGGCATTGAAGTATTATTAATGTCTGACCGCATTGATGAATGGTTAGTCAGTCACTTAAATGAATTTGATTCAAAACAGCTACAATCGGTTACTCGTGGTGGTTTAGATTTAGGTGATATGGACGATGCTGAGACTAAAGAAGCGCAACAAAAATTAGAAAAAGAATTCGATTCAGTGGTTGTTCGCATTAAAGAAACCCTTAAAGATAAAGTAAAGGACGTTAAGCTTTCTCAACGTTTAACTGATTCACCGGCTTGTATTGTTGCCGATGATGATGACATGAGTAGCCAAATGGCTAAACTGATGGCCTCTGTTGGTCAAGAAGTACCCGACTCTTTGCCTATTTTTGAAATTAATGGTGAGCATGAGTTAGTTAAACATATTGCTGATGAGCAAGATGATGATAAGTTTAATCAATGGGTTGAAGTATTGTTTGAACAATCCATGTTAGCTGAGCGTGGTAGTTTGAAAGATCCAGCCAGCTTTGTTGCTCGTTTGAACAAGCTAATGTTAAGTCTGACTAAGTAATAGTATTAATAGCAATTCTTAACTTCTCACTGAGCCTCTAGAGTATAATTTATCACTCTAGAGGTATCAGCTATAAAACCTGCGCTTGGCGCTAAACCGTACCATCAATTGTTGATATAAAGCTGTTATTAGAGAGAGTTAACGCTTTACCTTTTTATCAATAATCTGATCCATTTCAATACTTGATAATAATAAGCTTGCTTGTGGGTAACAACCTCGTTTGGTCATCCATAACGCCTGATTTATTTTCTCGCTGTTTACCTCAACGTTGAAAAGGTGCAAAGTTATTTCTTTTACCTGATAGTCGCCCGATACGATGAGTTGATAGATCTGTTTATCTTCTCTATGAATAGTTTTAGGCCATTGACTATAGGCATCGCCAGCTTTCCAGTGAACCGTAGCTATGGTATCTTTCAATTTTTGTTTGAGTACAACAGAAGCCACATTATTATTACGCCATAATAATGTTTGCCTATTCAAACTACATTGATCTCCGGTCGCATTAACATCTATTGCCCAAGGTTTTTTTAACGTATTGATAGCATCATTTTCTGTGGATATACCCTCTAAAGAACGTGCGGCTCCTAAAGACTGTTTTTGGTTTTTCATCAATAACATTGACAACGAATCAATCAATGATGCCCCTTTTGCAACACCATTTTTTTCGTGATTGAGGGTAACATCATCGCCAATAATACCGTCATAAGAGCCCTTTATTTTTATTAATTTTCCTTGCTCACTAATTAAAGTTAATTCAGTATTCTTATCAAGGGTTATTTGTGTTGCAGAATTTACTATTTGACCTTTTTTATAAGATTGAATACTGGACTCTAGCACCACAAATTGCTGGCTATTGATCGCAAAGGAAATCGTTAAAAATAGCGCACTATTGACTAACTTAATAAATATCGTCATGGCCTATTTATCCTCTAAAATAATTGGTTTGTTTGTGGTTTTCTTTATCAAACGCTGTAGGTGAAATAGAATCAAACCATCATCAGGGTACAATGCACTAAGCTCAACTAGCGTAATTTTTGCTTGCGCTTTATCTTGTTGCAATAAAAGGATCGCATCGATGAATCGGCTATGATATTCCTTATGCTTTTGAAGTACCGGTTCATACAGCGTTAAAGCTTGCCGTTTACCTTTTAATAGCACATCGCCCACTAAGCGAAACTGAAACCCTTCGACTTGATTAACTACTGCTTCGCTGACTAAAATTTGGCTGCTAAAATATTTATTAGCACCTTCTATTCTTGCGGTAATATTTACCGTATCGCCAATTGCCGTGTAATCGTAACGTTGACTACAACCAAAGTTACCAATGGTGGCAAGCCCTGAGTGCACACCAATTCGAGTATGGCCAAAGTTTACCTTTTGTTCTTGACGAGCTAGATGAAACTGTTCAGAAAAAGCCTGCATTTGCAGTGCACATAATAAAGCATGTTGAGCGTGTAGTTTATCGTCAAGTGGCGCTCCCCAAAAGGCCACTACAGCATCGCCAATATATTTATCAATAGTCCCTTGATGTTTATGCACAATGTCACTCATGCCAGATAAATATTGATTCAATATTTCGCTTACCTCCTCAGGCGGGTTAGTTTCTGAAAAAGCGGTAAAATCGGCAATGTCGGTAAAAATAAAGCTCATTTCTTTGCGTTCTCCCCCTAATGACAGCTTTTCAGGGTGTTGCTCTAATTCATCTAATACGGTGTGAGCTACGTAATGCTTTAAGACCTTACGGGTATAATTGCGCTGCGTTTGAAATTTTCTTTTTTGTAGACCACTAGCAAAAAAGTAAATAATAATAAAGCCAAGACTGGGCGATACCATAGGCAGAAAAACACGGTTTTGACTAGGCATGGCCAAATAAAACCCCAACAACCAAATAGCCAATGGCACTATGATCACTAACATCGGCTGATAGGTTTTATTAAGCACTAAATAACCTGAAATAAAACCAATAAACACAATAAGTATGGCGTATAGCAACACAGTTTGCTTTGACGCCGATGGAAATTTTCGACTATCTAGATATTGAGCAAGAATATGGGCGTGGATAAATACGCCAGCGGTGTTTTGTTCACCATGAATTAAATCAGTACTAAAGGGGGTCTTATATCGGTCGATTGTACTCGTATTAACCCCGATGAGTACTAACTTGTCCTTAAATAATTTTTTTTGAAACGGCCAAATTGCTGCCATCGAACTATCGATTAAATCGGCGCGAATAACGTTAAATTGTTGCGCTTTATTCGTTTGTTTGCCGATAAAGTCAATAATGAACGGCTGCTGTAATGGCTGAATATCAGCTGCTATCGCTAAGGCTGATGACATCGACTTAAGTTCAGCAGATTGATTGGGCAAATGGCGCCTAACGGTATCGTCGGAGTCGAGGGTAAGCCGAACGTCAACTAACTTGACTAGCGGATTTTCTGCTTTTTTGAAAAACGTCTTTTGATATTGATGTTGCCAAGTAGTTACCCCTGTAACCTTGTCGTCGGCATAGGCGAAAAACAAAGGAATTGAAGCTTGATTAAGGCTATTTAATAAATCATTATCAGCGCTTTTATTGGTAGATTGGTCAATTAGAATATCGATAGCAATCGCTTTTGCTCCTGACTGACTTATATCTCTAATTAATTGACTTAAAAAATGACGTTCGATGGGCGAACGTTGTGCTAATTTTGCAAAAGTTTGTTCATTAATTTCAACTACAACAATATCGGCGTGAGTTGGGATGTCGTTAGACAACAAGGTTATTCTTACGTCTTGAAAATACAATTCGAGCATACGTACGCCCGGAATTGACTGACCGTTAGCCACTAACAGCGCGAAACCAAAAATAAACAGAGTGAGTAAAATTTTCATCATATTAGGATTTTGCCCCTTTATTTACTTCCATTTAAAGCATTCTATTTAATAAGCTACTATATAGTTAAGCAGATAATAATTAAACATGCCTATGCACTATACTCAGGAAAACCATAAAATTGAAATGTTGATTACTTTGTAGGTCGACACGAGCGCAGCGAGGCTCGACATTTAGCATTTATGTCGAGGTAGGAGAATATGCTCCTGCATTCTCTAATAAGTCACATCCATGTGACGTAAGCATCGACCTACAGCTCAAACCTGAGTGATCTACACAGGCACGTAAATTAAATGATATAAAAAGGGAAACCAATGGATTTATTTAAAGGGTGTTCTTTGCGCTTTTTTTTACTCTCATCAATTATAGTCTCTTTTCATGCCAAAAGTGATGAGCTATTTAAGGACGTAAGGTTTATTACGGGGGTGTCGATGGGGGAAAGTGTCACCAACTATGAAGAACGTTTAGATCAGGACATTGCCTTAACTATGGTTAACGTAACGCTAGCGGTGGCGACCTCTAATTGGCAATTATCGTTAAACGGTGGTTCAAGTTTAGGTAACGCTGTTATTTCAGAAGAAGAAGAAACCGGAGAAGCTTCTCGTTATGACGTAGATTTAACGTTGGGTTATCAAATATCTAAGCACTGGATTATCTTTACCGGTTACAAAAATGGTGGTACTAAGTTGCTCTTTGTGCCGCGTGATGCAGAAGAAAGCGATAACCCAGACGGCATTAGAGAAGAATATACGCAAAAAGGATTTTATTTTGGCACGAGTTACTCGCTGCGTTTTGAAAAGGCAGGTCGCTTAGCCCTATCAATAGCCTATGCGAATTTTGATGGCATAAATAGCTTTCAAGCCAATGTTGATGACCTAGATGAGGAAGAGGACGAAGAAATAGAATTTGACGATTTAACCGGGACAGTCAATGGTGATGTTTCTGGATTTAGCTATGGTCTAACGTGGAGTATGCCTTTATCAAGTAACTTGATATTTCAGTCTAAAATAAAAATCAATCGTTATCAACAAGATATAGAGTTTAACGGCCTAACTTTTAACAATATAGACGAAAACTACCGTAGTTTACAGGTGGGGTTAGCCTATGTATTTTAATTAATTAGATTGTTTATTCACAATAATTAAACCCTATTTTCTATACCAAGTGTCGAGGTAATATTTGCGGTTTCGATTACCAAATAAAGTGTCAAAGAAGGTGATATCAGCATGACAGAGAAATTAAAACACCATTAAGTCAGGAATATCTTTGTTTTTAGGTGGGTTAATAAATAAGTCTTCAAATAAGGACGAATGTTCCCATGGAACTTGCTGGTTTTTGGTTTCTTTTGCCACGCCAGTCCTAACCTTTTTAAAGACTTCTTCAACGGTTATCTGTTCGTCAATATGGGCCAATAGATGTTTGGTATAGATGCCATTCTTACCCTTACCATCAAAAGATACATTGCCTGGCGCAGTTGCATAGGCAATTAAGGTGCCTGATGGGGCACGAATGGGTGCTAACCCATCACTGATAATGGCTGTCCCCACCTTTGTATTGATTTGAGTGAAAGGGTTATTACGACAAGCATCTATTATGATGATGTTATTGATATTATTAGATCTAGGTATTTGTTTAAACAATTTATTTATGTCGTACAAAGAGAATAACAAACTGGCGTAATTATCCAGTTTAACATCTACTGGCACTAAGTAGTTGCGATGTTGAAGCTGCACTGCATGCCCTGCGTAATAGAGCAAAGCAATGACTTTGTCGTCATTGAAATGGGTTAATTGTTGGTAAAAAGATTCAATCAATGGTTCAATTTGCTGAGTTTTGATATCGGTTAATGTCGTCACCTTAAAGCCAATTTCATTCAGGCGTGATGCGATATCTATGGCATCATTTATGGGATTTAATAACGGGGCTGTCGTGTAACTTTGATTACCAATAACTAAAGCGAAACGGTGAGTTTTCACCTGCTCAGCTTGAGCCATTTGGCAAAAGCACAGGATTGAGGTAACAATGACTAAGGAGAATATTCTATTCATTATTTTATTTTCTTGAAAACATATAAGTTATCATAGCCTTAACATTCTAATAGACAATATAATTAAAGTTAGCGATAAACCAATAAAAAGCAACGACAACACATAATAAACGGCTTGATGTAACCTATTCTTTATTCTAACAAAAAAACTTTGTTTAGTTTGAATTCGCTCAGGAATTCGCGTAAAGACTTGCAACATTAAATTAATTAATACTAACCAAGCCAGCGCCAACAAACTAAACATGGCTGCTTTGTCTGTTGCTTGAATTGGCTCTGAGGAAAATAAAAATTTATAAGCCAGATTAACGATTATTAACAAAGCTAATAAATACGTTAATCGATGAAATGGCTTTAATGCTATTGATAGTTTAACAATTAAAGAGAACACTGAGTTTTATTCCACCTTGATAAAATTTTCATTAAGCCAGTCTCTTAGTAAATGAAAATTTCAACTATTAGTCAAGAGAGGACTTATTTTCAGAGCATACTTTTCAATAAGTAAAAAAATAGACACAAAAAAGTGCAGCTCTAAGAGCTGCACTTTTATATCTAGCTTATATGCATCCTGCATTGTATTCAGTGTTCTCATTTCGTCCGTAAAAAACTATCCTTAGTATATCCCTTAAGTAAACTCCTACTCATTGTCCTTAGCTATACATCCCTGTACTTCCTTGCAATAATTTTCTTAACATCCGTGAGTCCTTGAATTATTCCTTTAACTAAATCCATTCAAAAAACTTTTTGTCTCCTAGACAAGGTCTTCCTGACATCAATCATCCTGACTGAATCACATCCATGTTCATTTCATCCTTTAGTGAAGTCCAATTCACTTAACTTAATCCTTAAGTCTCCTTCAAATACTTTAGCACTCCGTACTTCAGTACTTTTTACATCAAGTAATCATTACCCTAGTAAACATAGTAAAGAGCTTCCTGCTCTGTGCCTTCCTGACATGATTAATATTACTCTCAATAAGAATTTTTCGTAGGGTGTAAAAAAAACTTTTTACTGGCAATTTATTTGTAACAAAGAAGACTTATAAATTTGTAAACATTTTCACTGACTTACAAATAACGTGTAGTTATAACGACAAAAAATAAACATGATGTCTCACATGGATGTGAGACATCTCTTACAAAAGTGTAGGCTTATATCTTTCAATGACAAAATCAAGCCCTCCGGTAACGGCGGTAACTTGCGCTATGATACAGTTTTCATCATCAACTTTGGGGCTATCTGGGTAAACTTCGGTGGTGGTAACATAACTTGCATCAGTTGCTCCCATGCAAAGCCCTAGTGTTTTCCCTGCATAATTAATAACACCAAATTGCTCTAAATTGACACCTATAAGCTTGCCCTGTTCATCAGCGGGGGCAATATGAGTGACTTTTTCAACGGCTTTAATAATGGCTCGCTGAAAGTCAGCTTGAGGTTTAGGTGTATTACCAACTAAATAAAAACCATCTGGAATATTCCAGTTTTTTTGCTCTAGTGCGTCTCGGGCAGCAAGTGCCGGTCTAAATACGGTATTATCTGACTCTGTGGTTTCATGTAAATCTACATGAACAAAAATATTAACACCAAGCAATTGAATAAAAGCTATTAATGCTGAAGACTCTTGTGCTGGGCTATTGGCATAAAAAGAGCGATTAGGATCAATGGCTTTATGATTCCAACGATTAATAGTTTCATAACCCCAGGGGCTTACGCACGGCGCAACCAAAATATTAAAAAACTCACTATAATTTGAGTCATCGCTGTCTGCTTCATTTTGTAAAAATCGTAGTGCTCCTTGCACACCACTGGTTTCATAACCATGAACACCGCCGGTAATCAATACGGTTTTTTTATTAGCTTGCCAGTGTTTATTTTTTAATGCAAATAATGGGTAATGCAGCTCCTTTATGGTTAATTCGCCATATTGAATAACATCAAAATGAGTTGATAAAGCATCAATTTTATTAATAACTTCATCTTGATAGGAACGTTTAATGGTTTGCTTTTCAAACCACTGCTCTTTTTCACTATCACCCCATTTCTGTCCCTTAGTACCAATGGAACATTTATTATTAGTCATACCTTACCTTAATTTGCATAAATTAATTATTTCGAGTCTGCACGGCCCATAAATTTGTGTTCACTGGTATTAACTTTAATTTTATCACCGGTAGAAATATGCTCAGGCACTTGCACAATTAAACCCGTTGAAAGTGTTGCGGGTTTAGTGCGCGCACTGGCAGAGGCGCCTTTAATTGACGGATCAGTTTCACTAATAACTAACTCTACACTAGCAGGAAGATCAATAGCTACCGGCACATCATCAACAATAATTACCGACATTCCTTGTGTTTCTTCATTAATAAACAATAACGCGTCGCTGATACTTTCTTTATTTAGGTTATATGGGGTGTAATCTTCGTTATCCATGAAAACATACTCATTGCCATCGATATAAGAAAACATTGCAGGACGACGACTTAAATCAGCAAAATTTAACATATCGTCAGCTTTAAAGGTTTCATCTACTTTTACACCTGTTACCACATCATACAAGCGCATACGATATAAACTGCCACCTGCTCTGCCCTGCGGAACAGAACGGGTAATATCTCTAACGATTAGCACTTTACCATTGTGTTCTATTGCCGCATTTTTCTTGATGTCACTTGCCTTTGGCATGGGGAGTTCCTTAAATAGGGATAATTAAAAATCAGCGATGAAAATACCACGAACTAGCCGTAATGCAAGTATTGCTTTTACTAACTAAAGGCTAATCACAAATATAAATACAGACATAAAAGTCAATTGGTAAACTTTCACGAATTATAACAATAAAAACAAAGTGCCTAATAAAAAAGCAAACAAAAAGGCTAATATAAAAATTACATTAGCCTTTTCTTAATTTTCTAAGCGGTATTATTTGTCAGTGTTGATTTATTCGTAAGAACATTCTAACCATGCTATTTGCAGCTTCAATTCAGCAATTTCACTATGCGCATCAGCTAGTTGCTGTTGCGTAGTTTTTTGCTCATGGTTACAGTTATCAGCATTTAGCTCAGTATTTTTTGACATATTACTTCTATCCTCGTGGGCCATACTACCCTCCCAGTTTTGGTTGCTCTATCTGTATTATTACACAGCAACTTACAAAAGTAATATTTTCGGCTAACTATTTCTCAAATTTATAATATAAATAACGTCAAAACATAACCAAAAGACATCAAAAAAACCGGTTTAAAACCTATACCTTTAAGTTTTCTAACCGTGTTTCCATGCCTAATGCCATCATCGCCATAGTCAACGCATTATACTAATAACCCACTAGTACATGCTTTTCATGAATTCTTAGTTACCTCTACCACATAAGATCGTCAGGAATTTGATAATCAGCATAAGGGTCATTTTCATCAACTTGTTCGTCAACTACTTTATCGTTTTGCACTAACACCACCTTAGCATCTAATTCAGCTAACTTGTCTGCGGTTTCACGGGTAACAAGATAGGTAGTTTCATCTAAACCACACAAAGATAATCGGCCATTAACTAATGCTCTATGAGTAGAGCTATTTAATGGTAATTTTTTTATTTTATTGCCAAAGGTATAGTTATATTCATTATCGCCAGCAACATTTTTTATTTGGTGATGGGTTAAAATTTGTTTAATACGTAACGCTTGTTCTTTATCAGCAAGTTGCTGTTTTTTCTGCTCATTTAATGCATGATCTTTAGCCTGTTTTTCAGCTTTAGTTTTGGCTAACTCTTGCTTAACTTGCTCTTGCAAGGTTGCATCATGCTGAACACCACTGCGTTTTTGTTTATTTTTTTTGCGTTTGTCTGCATTCGCTTGACGTGTTTTTTGTTTAGTGGTTAAACCTGCTTTGAGTAATTGTTCTTGAAGTGATGCCATGATAGTTTTTAGTTAAATTATATTGATGCGTTATTCTAACAATAAAAAATCACCAGACAAACCTTATCAAGGCTCATCTGACAACTTTATGCTTAATTGATTAAACTTTACTCAAATAATGCCATATTGATTCAACGGTAACTCTCGATAACGCTTACCCGTTGCCGCAAAAATAGCATTACAAATAGCGGGGGCAACCGGTGGCACACCCGGCTCACCAACACCACCTGGGGGCGCGTCACTAGCAATAATTTGCACATCGATAGGAGGTACTTCATTCATACGTGCAATAGGATAATCATCAAAATTCCCTTGTTCTATTACGCCTGCCTTCGCGGTCACTTCACCATAAAAAGCGAGCGATATAGCAAAAATTGCCGCGCCTTCCATTTGCGATTTAATTCGTTCAGGGTTAACGGCAATACCACAGTCAACACACATATAAATACGTTCAAGCTTTATTTTACCTTGCGCATTCGTGGAAATTTGCACCACAGAGGCAACATAACTAGCAAAACTGCGATGTACGGCAATACCTAATACGTGACCATTGGGCAATTTCCCCTTATCATTACTGTGCCAATTTGCCATGTTACTCACCTGAGTAAGCACCTTTTTCAATCGTGCGGTATCAAGAGGGAATTTATCTAACGTTTCGCCATAATTGCCATACTCCGCATTTTCTTTATTAATATCAATGTGACGATCTTTGCCGATAAGTGCTAATAAGTAATCTTTACTATCCGTTTTACTGGCAACGGCGAGTTCATCTGCAAAAGAACATACAGCAAAAGCATGGTTAATATTGGTTACCGATCGCATCCAACCAATGCGTGTATGAGCAGTCGCTTTACCCGCGCCACAATAAACATTGGCAATATCAAAAGGCACATCAATCATACCAAGGCTTGCTTCAAAACCGATAGTATCAGCCCCTTTAGAAAAAGTTGAGCTAATGGTTGGCGCTGCTTCAGTGTGCTGCCAAGCGATGACCTTATTTGAACTATCTAAACCTGCCGACAGTTTTTGATAACTCACCGCATGGTAGTAGCCATTTTTGATTTCGTCTTCGCGTGTCCATAACACTTTTATTGGCATATTAAGCTGTTTTGACAATAACGCTGCTTCAACAACAAAGTCGGGTTTTGACTTTCGACCAAAACCACCACCAAGCAAGGTTACATTAATATTGACGTTTTCTGCGGCAATGCCTATTGCTTGAGCAACATTACTCTGCGCTGATTGCGGTGTTTGTGTACAAGCCCAAATATCAATAATGCCATCATGAAAATGTGCAGTGGCCGCAGGTGGCTCCATAGGAGCATGAATAAGTTGCGGCACAAAGTAATCGGCTTTGACAACCCTATTAGCGTTTTTAAAAGCTGCGCTTACATCGCCCTTTTGACGTAAGTCAGCCGTTGGGTTATCACAACTTTTAGCTAATGCTTGTTTGTAACTTGAAGAATTGTAATTGCCATGTTCACCCGCTTGCCACTCAACTTCAAGAGCATCACGCCCTTGTATTGCTGCCCATGTATTAGTGGCAATGACCGCAATACCACCCAAAGGTTTAAATATTGCGGGCTCGGTTAAATCATCCAATTGAATAACATCAATTACACCGTTTATTTTTTTAGCTTTATCGCTATTAAAACTTTTCACTTTGCCTGCTAATACTGGCGGACGCGCAATAACGGCAAAACGCATATTAGGTAATTCGACATCAAAGCCAAAAGTGGCATTGCCTGTAACAATGTCTTTGCCATCAACTAACGCAACATTAGCTTTGCCAATAAAACGAAAATCTTGTTTGCTTTTCAATACTAACTTGGTTTTATCTGGTACCGCTAGTTTGGCCGCAATGGCAACTAAATCACCAAAAGCAACGATTTTATTCGATTTAGCGTGTTTTACTTGGTTTTTTATCGCCTGACATTCATTAATTGGCACTTGCCATAGTTCGGCTGCCGCTTGTTCTAGCATCATTCGTGCTGAAGCACCTGCCTCACGCAAAGGTTGATAAAAGTGGCGAATAGAGCGCGAGCCGTCCGTATTTTGACTACCATATTTTTTGTCACCTAAGCCTTGTATCACTTGAATTTTTTGCCAATCAGCTTCTAATTCATCGGCAACAATCATGGGAATAGTTGTACGTATTCCCTGCCCCATTTCTGAGCGATGCACAACAATAGCAACGGTATTGTCGCTATGAATGGTTAAATAAACGTTAGGCTCAAAGCTGGTTTTATTTGCGTCCGTTGTGGCAATTAATCCTTGCGCTAAAGCTTTAGGAATAGGCAGCAATGCTGAAAACTGCACGCCCAACACTAGCGCGCCAGAGCTAAAGCCTAAATTTTTTAAAAAACCTCTGCGGCTGACATTTTCTATTTTATTCATGATTTAACTCCTTTGGCCGTCGCATCCATTGCTAGTTTATCAATAGCCTGTTCATCAATGGACTGCTTATCAAGAGCAAAGTCATCTATATTGAAGCTAGTTACCTTCATGCCTGCGGCCATTTGAATACCTGCTTTTATGCGATTATAAGTGCCGCACCGACAAAGGTTACCACTCATGGCTAAATCAATATCTTGCTCTGTAGGTTTAGGGTTTTCTGCTAATAACGCAGCGGCGGACATTAATTGCCCTGACTGGCAGTAGCCACATTGCGGCACATTCAACTGTTGCCATGCTTGTTGCAATGGATGGTCACCATTATTAGATAAACCTTCAATGGTGGTGATTTTTTGCTTACCCACCGCAGAAACTGGCATAACACAAGAACGAATAGGTTGACCATCTAAATGCACAGTACAAGCGCCACACAAGCCTTTACCACAGCCATATTTAGTACCGGTATACTTTAATATATCGCGTAAAACCCACAAAAGTGGCATATTTTCATCATCATTATAGTGATGTTGTTTACCGTTTATCATTAAACTAATCATGTTATCTTCCTTTGTTGTACTGGGTTGTACTGAGTTGTTTTGTGTTATTTGTCATTAGTCTCGTTTATGAAACCTTCAAGCTGTTCAGGCGTATCTAAGTCAACAAATGCCGAAGGCATGGTAATTGAATTGACCTGTCGACTGTTGTTTTTTATCACTATTTTCGCGCCATCATCACCGCTTAACGTTTTAAGTTCGGTAAAGAAATTTTGTGGAAAAATCGCCGGTGGGCTAAAATGTTCACCACAACAAGCAAGATGGATTCGCTCTGGTGCTTGTTGCCATTGAGCAATTAACTTAGTTAAATGTTCAACCGTTAATTGCCACTGATCAACGAAAAAAATAAGTACCGCGCTAAAGTTTTGATCTTTTTCGTCGATTAGTACACTAACGCCTTTCGCGATTGAACTAGATAAACCTTGCTGCCAATTATCATGGTCTATCAAAGTGAAAGGCTGCACGGTTGAGCAACTCGTTAAATGCTCAGTCATTATTTTACTTTGAAAACCTAATACACAATAAGCTTTAGCATTAAAAGCTAAACACATGTTATCCATCAACATAATTTGTCGGTGCAATAAGCTTTGCGGGTGCTTACCCTGCTTTGTTATTTTAATTAATTGCTTTGGCTGACCAAGACGTGATGAACTGCCCGCAGCCATTAATAATAACGCTATTTTGGGCGGTGTTGGCTCAGACACAATCTACACCACTGTAAACACTTCGACTTTTAACGTTAGCCTTAGTCAGCTCAACATCCTTTAAACAACATAATGAACAAAGAATACTTTGCTCATTATATTGTTTAAAGGATGATTGCGTATAAAAGTGCTGCTGAATTTCGCTGATCATTGACAAAGCAATAGCTTGTGCACCTCGGCCACCTAAATTCAAACCAACAGGGCCGTAAACTCGGTGTTGAACTTGTGATAATTCAAATTCACATGCTTTAAGTAGTTTGTCACGGCGAGCTTTAGGGCCAAGCAAGCCGATATAGTTCAATTTTGTTACGGGTGTAGCAATTAATTTTGCTAAGTACTCACTATCCATCACTAAATTGTGGGTCATGACAATAGCGGCATCAAACATGCTGTAATCGCTAATACAGGTGTTTTTTGCTCGTACACAACGCTGTTGATAATCA
This sequence comes from Colwellia sp., assembly GCA_016765685.1. Taxonomy (GTDB): domain Bacteria; phylum Pseudomonadota; class Gammaproteobacteria; order Enterobacterales; family Alteromonadaceae; genus Colwellia. The sequence goes on from JAESPR010000068.1 coordinate 13,570, forward strand.
TTAAAATGTTGTTGCTGTAAATGTGCTTTACGATGATCCCACAAAGTCACTTGCCAACCCATTTGCTCAGCAAATTTTGCCACCGGCACAACATCAGGGCCGGCGCCACAAATAAGTAAATTAATGGGCGGTTTTATCGGGGTAATAATACAAAGCTGCGTGTTATGTTCTGATTCTGCTGTTAGCTTTATTTTTTGGCTGTCTATTTTTTTGCCATCTGTTTTTCGAACGTCTATCTTCTGATAATCAAGTTGTTCAGATAAAACAAATTTAGCAAAAGGCTTATTAATTTGTTTTTTATCTTTTAAAGGTTTTTGCTGAGTATTTAAAGAAGCGTTTAAAGGAATGTTTTGCAGATAATATCCTGTTTGTTGGGCTTTAACATACTTAAGTAAAACACCAAAACCTAAGTGTTGGTTCGATGCTAATAACGGTTGCAATAAAATATCAATGGCGCCATCACAACCTAACCCTAAGCCCCACAACAAATCCGCATCAGCGCTTAAATCATAACGAATAACTTGGCTTTGTTTATCTTGTAAAACCTGTTTTGCATATAAACTAATATCCGCTTCTAAACAGCCTCCACTTAACAAACCAACACAATCACCTTGTTGGTTTATCAGCATCATAGCACCTGCTTTTTGATACGTAGCACCACAGGTTTTAATAATAGTCGCTAACACAAAATTCTTTTTGTGATCAAAAGCTGTCGCGATTTCTCGCCAGTTGGCTTGCATTAGTTAAGCTCCTGATGTGCTAGCAGTAATTTATCTAAAGTTTGCCAAGGTAATAAGGCACACTGTAGGCGTATAGGGTAGTTGGCAATACTACTTAAAGGTAGAAAAGTTTCTGAAAAATCTTGCTCGCCATTCAGGCTAGCCATGAGTTGTGAAGATAAAAGGTGATAACCGGCAATACTAAGTTGTTCAAGTTGTTGACACATAATTGAGGCCGATGCGCGACAAATAGCACAGCTTTCACCTGAAAATGCACTTTGTATTATAACCGAATCAGCGACCTTTATTTGCACGGTAATATCATCACCACAGGCCGCATTATGGCCATCAAGTTTACCTGTTGCTTGAATATCACGTTCAAAACCAATGGGCTTTTGATGATGTGCTAATAATGCTTGTTGATAGATACCCATAAGATCTCGATTTGTTTTTTTGCATGTTTAACTGCTTGTCTAAGTAATAGTTAATAATTGCTGCACTTTTCGCAGCGATATAATTAACTTGTCAATATCAGCATGACTATTATATAGCCCTAAAGATACTCGAATACTAGTAGCAATGGTCAATTTTCTGTGCAGAGGTTGAGCACAATGATGGCCAGCTCGCACCGCAATGTTGTCATCGGCTAAACAACTCGCCACATCATGACTGTGCACGCCGTCAACCACAAAACTAAAAATACTCGCAGTTGTTAACTGCTCAAAAGCTAATAGCGGTTTAATAAAAGACAGGTGACTCATTTCTTTGATTAGATACGATGACAATTGCTGTAGATAGTTTTGTCGCTTTGCTAACGGTATTGCCGTTAAATAATCTATGGCGGTACTTAAACCAACAATCGCGGCAACATTGTGTGATCCCGCCTCAAAACGTAACGGTGCAGGTAATAAATAATGTTCCGTAAAGCTTGTTTTGGTAACAATGCCACCGCCAACGATCAGCGGTTGCATTTGTTCAAGGTAAACTTGCTTGGCGAATAAAATACCGATGCCGGTTGGTCCATACATTTTATGGGCAGAAAACACATAAAAATCACAGCTTAGCTTTTCAACCTCAACCTTAATGTGCCCTACCGCTTGTGCGCCATCGACTAATACCGGTACTGATTTTTTATGGGCTAGTTGGCAAATTTCAGCAATAGGATTAACCGTACCCAAAACATTAGAAACATGGTTTATGGCAACTAGCACACTATTTTTATCAAGTAAGAGCGACAGAGCTTTTAAGTCAACCGTGCCCGATAACGTTATGGGAGCAATGCGTAATTCGACACCTGTTTCTTGGCTTAATATCTGCCAAGGCAATAAATTAGCATGGTGTTCAGCTTCACTGACAATCACATTAGCAACACGATCTTTTATTGCTAACGCATTGATTTGTTGTTTCACATAACCCTGAGCAACTTGATTAATTGCTTGAGTGGTACTAGCCGTAAAAATAATCTCTTGCGCATTACTTGCACCAATACTTGCACCAATAAAGTCAGCAACTTTTTCTCGGCTTTTTTCAACTGTTTTCGTGGCGTTAGCACTTAAAGGGTATAAACCTTTGTGACTATTCGCATGTTCAAAACACTGATAATAATGCATGGCATCGGCAACGACTTTTGGCATAAGGCACGTTGCAGCACTGTCGAAATATTTCAGCTCAGGGTGAAGCGAGAAAACAGCAAAGTCTTGCTGCCACAGGCTCATGCTACAGCGCTTGTTTTTATTTAATGTTTGCGTCTTTATTGTAGAAGGAAGCATCGCATATGAAATAGTTAAGATGATTTATTAACGTTATCAGCCAATACGTCAATTAACAATATGCTAGGTGTAACTCTTTATTAATGTTGAGATAAAATGTTAATAAAAAACACTGTTTAACTCCCATTAAATGGCAAAAATCATAAAAATCAACAAAAGCTTCGCTAGTTTGCTCTAATCAGTTATTCTTCCTATCACTACCTTCGTTATGACATTTAACCCTTTTTATTATGATCAAAAAAATAATCATCTCGTTATTGCTTATTAGTTCGCTTATTATCGCATCGGTTGCAACCTGGATTTATAGCCAAATTGATAGTGCTTTACCTATTTTAGATGGCAAAGAAACTGTTTTTGGGCTAACTGAAAGTGCCACTATTGAGCGAGATGAACAAGGTATTGTCACCATAAAGGCCAATAGTCGTCTTGATATTGCCGTTGCTACCGGCTTTGTTCATGCTCAAGAGCGGTTTTTTCAAATGGATTTACTTAGACGTAACTCAGCCGGCGAATTATCTAGTTTATTTGGCGCGGTAGCCATTGATTATGACAAATCTATTCGACTGCACCGTTTTAGAGACCGAGCCAGAGCAATAGTTAATAATTTACCCCATGATCAAAAAGCCTTATTAAAAGCTTATACCCGTGGCGTGAATCAGGGTTTAAAATATATAGCGTCATCCCCTTTTGAATATTTATTATTACAACAAGAGCCGGCTCAATGGAGCGAAGAAGACTCTGTATTAACCATTTTTAGTATGTACATTGATTTGCAATATAAAGATGGCCAACGAGAACGTTCATTAGGGTTAATGAAGGCTGTTTTAAGCGCTGATGTTTATGCTTTTTTAGACCCAAAAGGCAGTATTTGGGATGCTGCTATTGATAACAGTCAATATCAACCATCGCCTATGCCCAACAATGCATGGCCAGCAGCGTCAGGCGCAATGGTAAAACATAAAAATATCAACACAAAAAGTGAGCCTTTAATTAGCCAAAAAAACTATCAGGCAGACGAATTCCCCGGATCCAATAGTTGGGCTATTTCAGGCAATATTAGTAGTACCGGCAGTGCTATTATCGCTAATGACATGCACTTAGGTATCAGAGTGCCTAATACTTGGTTCCGCGCTCGTTTCGAATACCCTGAAGGTGATAGACAAGTACACATTACTGGTGCTACTTTACCCGGTACACCTAATATGGTTATTGGCAGCAATGGTGATATTGCTTGGGGTTTTACTAATAGTTATGGTGATTACAGTGATGTTATTATTTTACAAACATCAAAAGATGGCAGTACCTACTTAACACCTGACGGAGAAGTCCCTTTCTCTTTTCATAAACAAATTATTGCCGTAAAAGATCATCAACCAGTCGAGATAACCGTTAAAGAAACTATTTGGGGGCCTGTTATTGGTGAAAATCATCAAGGACAGTTATTGGCTTATCGTTGGGTTGCTCACGACCAAGAAGCGATCAACTTTACCGCAACAGCATTAGAGCTTGCAGTGAATGTTAAGCAAGCATTTAATATTGCAACGCGCAGCGGTATCCCATCGCAAAATATGGTGGTGGGCGATAAAGCCGGTAACATTGGCTGGACCATTATGGGTCCTATTCCTGATAAGTTTGGTGAAGCAGGAGCAACACCCACCTTTTGGCACCAAGGCCATAATGGCTGGCAAGGTTATTTACCACCAGAGCAATACCCAAAAATACAAAACCCTAATCATGATAGGTTATGGACTGCAAATTCTCGCGTTGTTGGCGGCAACATGTTAGCAAAAGTTGGCAATGGCGGTTATGCGTTAGGCGCACGTGCAAGGCAAATTCGTGATGACTTATTTGCGCTTAAATCATTTGATGAAAAAGCGTTATTGGCAATTGGTTTAGATGATCACGCTTTATTTTTAAAACGCTGGCAAGCATTTTTATTAAATAACGTACTGCACGACAAAGCGCTTACCAACCATAATGACTTTAAAGAAGTAAAAAGCATTTTATTTAAAGACAAAGAGCTCAGAGCAAGTATCGACTCGGTCAGCTATCGCCTTGTTAGAAATTTTCGCATCAATGTTCGCGATTTAGTTTTTAGTGAATTAAACGAGACTTTCACCAGCTTAGATGATGCCTATAAATTTCACAGCATACGCCACCAAATTGAAACACCTTTATGGCAATTAATTAATCAACAACCTGATAACTTTTTAATGCGCCCGTTAGCGAGTTGGCAAGCTGTTTTTAATCAAGCTTTACAACAAACACTTGATGATATGACCACACTGGCTTCTGGCGAAACACAAACCTTATCTAAAGCCACTTGGGGACAACAAAACACTACTAAAATACAGCATCCTTTAAGTAAAGCAGTGCCTTTTATTGGCCGATGGTTAGATATGCCAACTAACGCTTTATCAGGCGATAGTTATATGCCTAAAGTACAAGGCACGGCCTTTGGCGCTTCTGAGCGCATGGTGGTATCACCGGGACATGAAGAAACTGGTATTTTCCATATGCCTACTAGTCAAGCAGGTCACCCTTGGAGCCCTTATTACGACAAGGGACATAGTGACTGGGAGCAGGGAAAGCCATCACCCTTTTTACCGGGAAAAACTAAATATAAATTAACTTTACTGAGCTATTAGTTAAGTTATTAATTTCGAGCTTGAGTTTACGTTTCGAAGTGATTTTATCGCCCATATCAACCATATCAACCATATCAATCATAACAACAAGAAGGAAAAAACATGATCACATTAATTTGGTGTTTATTTATCGCGGCACTACTACCTTATATAGCAAAAATCCCCGTCGCTTATGCGATGAACAAACTTGACGGCTATGACAACAGCCACCCGCGTGAACAACAAAGCCGACTCACAGGTTTTGGTGCTCGCGCCTTAGCTGCACATCAAAATGCGTTTGAGTCGCTACTTATTTTCGCGCCTGCGGTTTTACTAGCTATTGCAACACAAAACATTGGCGAAAATATAGTGTTACTTAGTATCGTGCATGTCTGTGCGCGTGTACTTTATAATATTTTATATTTAATGAATATTGGCACCTTACGCAGCCTAGTTTGGTTTGTTGCCACTATCAGTAGTTTTACTATTATTTGGCAGTGTATCCCATAAAACAAAGTGACAAACAAAAACGGTATAAAGAAACTATTGACAGGTTTTAGTTAAGCTCGTTAGAGTAAGCGCTCTAGTGAAGTATTAATTGAAAACCTTCCACTTGGAAGGTTTTTTCTTGTGTAGAGTAATGCAAAGTAGGAAATAAACGTGAGCGAAAAATTAGACTTAAAAGAAATACGTAAAGAAATAACCAGTTTAGATAAAGCGCTATTAACCTTATTTGCTAAGCGTCGTGCGCTCACCCTTAACGTTGCCAAAAGCAAAGTACAACAAATTCGCCCTATTCGTGATCAACAGCGTGAACAAGAATTATTAATTCGTTTAATAAAACAAGGCAAAACACTAGGTTTAGATGCTCACTATGTTACCAGTGTTTTTCAAACCATTATTGAAGACTCAGTTTTAAATCAACAAGCTTTTTTGCAGAGTTTAGCTAACCCCAATATTAAAACGCCAACCGTTAGCGTGGCTTTTTTAGGTGATAAAGGCTCGTACAGTTATTTAGCCAGTCACCGATATTTTTCAAGACGTGCTGAAAAAATTATTGAGTCGGGTTGCCAAAATTTTAGTGATATTTTGAACCAAGTAGAATCAGGCCAAGTAGATTACGGCATGTTGCCTATCGAAAACACTAGCTCTGGCAGTATTAATCAGGTTTATGATCTGCTGCAACATACCAACTTATTTATTGTTGGCGAAATTACCCAACCCATAGAGCATTGCTTATTAACCGCTGTTAATACCCGTTTAGATAAAATAAAAACGATTTACGCTCATGGGCAACCTTTTACTCAATGCAGTAATTTTCTAGACAAACAAAATGATATTCGTATTGAATATTGTGATAGTACCGCCGATGCTATGTTTAAGGTTTCTGAATTACAAGATGAGGCAGTTGCGGTAATTGGCAGTGAAGAAGGTGGACATCTGTACCAACTACAAGCCCTAGAAACATCTATCGCCAACCAAAATGAAAATCATTCACGTTTTATTTTAGTGGCTAGAAAAGCGGTTGATGTTGCCGAACAAATCCCTGCTAAAACCGCTATTATTTTGGCAACCGGACAAAAAGCCGGTGCTTTGGTTGAATGCTTGTTGGTGTTAAAAGAAAAAGGCATAAACATGTGCAAATTAGAGTCACGCCCGATTCAAGGCCGCCCATGGGAAGAAATGTTTTATATTGATGTTGAAGCCAACTTAAAAAGTTTCGCGCTGCAAGAAGCCATTAATGAAATGACTCCACACACTAGTTTCATAAAGATATTAGGCTGTTACCCAATTGAGCATGTTAGCCCTACTAGTGTGCCGAGCAGTGAAATTTAATTTTCCTAAAGTGTCAAATAGCTACAAACAGTGACAAGTGTTAAGTTTTTTATCGCTTGTCACTTATAGCTTATCACTTTCCTGCTCTGCTGTTATTTCATTAGCAATAGCTTGTGGTGAGCCTGTATGTCGACAAAGCCAATAATAAGCCCCAGGTACAATAAACAAAGTAAATACACTAGCAAGAGAAACGCCGGCAAAAATAACCACACCAATAACCATACGACTTTCTGCGCCGGGTCCTGATGCCAATACCAAAGGTATAGCACTAGTAACCGTAGTGAAAGTAGTCATGACTATGGGCCTTAATCGTTGTTGTGCGCCATTAATTAACGCTTGCTCAAAGGCAACCCCTTTATCACGTAGTTGATTAGCAAATTCAACAATTAAAATACCATTTTTTGCTGCCAAGCCAATCAACATCACAATGCCAATTTGACTATAAATATTTAAACTCATGCCCATAAACTCTAACCCTGCAAGCGCGCCAACCAATGCTAATGGTACCGTTAACAGTATAACTAAGGGATGAATAAAACTTTCGAACTGAGCCGACAACACGAAAAAAGTGATCAACAAAGCCAACAAAAACACTAATAAAATGGAATTACCCGATTCTTTTAATAATAATGATTGTCCCTTGTAAGCAATTTGAGCTTCTTCAGGCAGTTGTTGATCGGCAATGTTTTTTAAGAAATCTAAGGCGTCTCCTAAAGCATAACCCTCAGCTAAATTAGCCGTTATCGTCACACTACGTAAACGGTTATAACGATTTAAGCGTGATGATGTGGCATTTTCAGTGATAGTAATTAAATTAGACAAAGGAATTAACTCATTTGAACTACGTGAACGTACATAGATATTCTCAATATCAGCTGGGCTACGGTATTGTTCTTCATCTCCTTCAACCACCACGTCATATTCTTCACCACGGTCAACAAAAGTAGTCACACTACGTTGCCCTAACATGGTCTCTAATGTTTTAGCGATATCACCAACAGGCACACCTAAGTCATAAGCCCTATCACGTGCAATTTTTACCATTAATTGTGGGTAGGTTTCTTTATAATCACTATTGATGGCTGATAACATAGGATTGTTTTGTGCCTCGCTTATAACAATGTCGCGCCATTGAGCGAGCTCAGCATAGGTATTTCCCTGCAAAACAAAAGCGACAGGAGAATTACCACCACCACCGCCAATACCACGGCGCATAATAGCAAAGGCTCTAACATCCGTAATACTTTGCAGCTCTTTATTAATTTTCCCAATAAATTCAAAGGTATCAAAACTACGTTCACCCCAATCTGGCAGTCCCACAATAGCAATGCCTCCAGTACCACCAAAACCTGGCACCCGTACTATTACCCGATCCAGTTCATCACGATCTTTATAGGCAAGCAGCTTTTCTTCAATTTTCTGCATATTGTTAACATTGTTTTCATAACTCGCCCCTTCTGCGCCCTGCATCATCACAAATAAATTACCGCGATCTTCTTTAGGGGTATATTCAGAGGGTAATTTATTTAAAAGTGAAAAAATAGCTACCAGTGATAAAATCAACACCCCAATAATAAGAAAAGGCTGATGTATACTTTTGGTTAATGCTCGTCCATAAGCAGCTTCAAACTTAGCAAAATTTCGGTCAAGCGCTTGACCAAATGAAGAGCTACGTTTACGGTGTTTTAACATTTTTGAGCACATCATTGGCGTTAGCGATAATGCCGTTATACTAGAAAATATCACTGCTGCAGCAATAGCAATAGCAAATTCGGTGAATAAACGACCCGCATTGCCCGAAAGAAAAATGAGTGGCACAAAAACAGACACTAAAACTAACGTGGTAGCAACGACAGCAAAAGCTACTTCTCGGCCACCTTCAAAAGCAGCCATGAGCGGCGACTGACCATTTTCAATGCGACGGTAAATATTTTCTAGCACCACAATGGCATCATCAACCACTAAACCTATCGCTAATACCATGGCTAATAAGGTTAATAAGTTAATAGAAAAACCAAACCATGATAAAACCATCATAGAGCCAATTAAAGCAACGGGTACCGTAACCGCAGGAATTAACGTTGCACGCACGTTACCTAAAAATAAGAAAATAACTAACACCACCATTAACATAGCAATAATTAAGGTGTTATAAACTTCGTCAATTGAGCCTTGAATGAATACCGAGGAATCATAACTATTGGTAATAGTGGTTCCCATTGGTAAAGAACTACGTACGGCTATCATTTCTTTTCGGGCAGACTTAACCACATCTAAAGTATTGGCTTTTGATTGTTTAATAATACCTAAGCCAACCATATTTTTGCCGTTACCGCGAAACATATTTTCATCATTTTGAGCAGCTACATTGACTTGGGCAATATCACCTAAGCGTACAAATGAACCATCACTATGATGGCTAACAACCATGTTGGCAAAATCTTGCTCGGTTAAGTAACTGCGTTGTACCCGAATGGAAAAGTCACGATCTATTGACTCCACCTTGCCCGCAGGTAATTCTACATTTTCATTACGTAAGGTTGATTCAATGTCTTGTACGGTAATACTGCGAGCTGCCATTGCTACCCGATTTAACTTGATTTTCATCGCATAGGTACGGCCACCGCCAACCATCACCCTCGCTACGCCATCAACAACAGCAAACCTATCAACAATGTATCTATTAGCATAATCAGTTAACTCTAAGGTACTCATAGTGTCGCTTTGCAGCACAAACCATACAATGACACTTTCATCGTCGTTAGCTTTAAAAACTTGTGGTGGGCTTGCCTGCTCAGGTAAACTGCGTAAAGCACGAGAAATTCTATCGCGTACATCATTGGTAGCAGCATCAATATCTCGGTCTAAATTAAATTCAATGGTGATATTAGAGCGTCCTATGCGAGAGTTAGAAGTAATACTTTTAACTCCCTCAACACCACTAATTCTGCTTTCAAGTACTTGAGTGATTTTTGTTTCAACAATTGCGACTGAAGCGCCGGGGTATGACGTATTAATACTCACCACAGGCGGGTCAATATCAGGATACTCCCTTAAGGGTAATAATAAAAAAGCAACGATACCAAAGGTAATAATGAGTAAATTAATAACGGTGGCAAAAACCGGTCTTTTAACAGAAAGATCAGATAAAATCACTTAATTTTCACTCCCTAAAGGCGGTGTAGCAACTTGATTGAGCACTTTCACTTTAGCGCCATCTCGTAATTTCAGTGCGCCTTCGGTTACTACTTGCTCATCATTATTTATCCCCCCCAGAACTTCAACAACACCCGGTAGTCGACGGCCAATAGTAATGCTTTTACGAACAGCAATGAGCGCTTCATTTTTATCACGACTAATAACAAAGACAAAATGCTTGTCCTCTATCGGAATAATTGTGCTTTCAGGTAACTGTAATAGTGTTTCAACTTGTCTTAGTACCTGAATATTAAGTAACATGCCGGGGCGCAGTGCTAAATTATTATTGGGTATTTCTGCACGTACCTTTAAGGTACGAGTTACCGGATTAATTCTGCTATCAATTGAACTAATTGTTCCCATAAACGGTTGGTTTTTATAAGCACTATTATGCGCAATTATTGATTGCCCTTTTATAATGGTAGGTAAAAACCGCTCAGGCAAAGTAAAATCAACTTTTATTAAAGAAAAATCATCCAGACTAGTAATAATACTTCCCGCATTGATATAAGCCCCTACGCTCACTTCTCTAAACCCTAATACACCGTCAAAAGGGGCTTTAATATTCAAGTCATTTAATTTAATACGTGCGCTTTGTAATTGCGCGGCAATTGCTTTGGTTTTAGCTTCTTGTTCATCTACTAATGATTTAGAGGTGGCTTTTGAGCTTAATAATTCTTGAAAACGCTGTAATTGCGCCATTGATTCAGACAAATTAGCTTTAAGTTCACTTACTTTCGCTAACTCTTCTTGATTGTTTAAATGAATTAATACATCACCTTTCTTAACTAGTTGACCATCGTTAAAAAAAACTTCATCGACAAAATCAGAGTATTTGCTGGTAATAAGTACTTGTTCATTGGCTCTGGCAGTACCTATCGCTTCAATACTGTCTTTAAATTCTGCTAGTTTTACTGTGGTTGTTTTTACCGGAACAATGCGTTGAAATTTCTTTTTATGCTGCTCTGCTTCAGGCCATTGTAAGTAAATAACTAGTCCAACAAGCAAAGATAAAATAATAAATAACGGTAAACGACTTGTAATAGGATTGTCATTAGTCATAAATGAAAAATCTCAATGTTTTATTTAAAAGAAAGGCTTATATTATAGCTTAAAGCATTAAATTTAACATTTACCCACACTGTTATTTATCTTAAAATATAAGGCATTAATCGCAAATAGAGGTATAGTTTTGAATAAACTTGCTGTGTTGGCTTTCGCCTTATTACTATTTTTTAGCTCTATGCTTTGGTATTTAGCAAAAGGCTCCTTAAATGAATACTTAAAAAGCCAAGTAGAATTGCAGGGTTATTATTATAGTGGTCAAGCCACCACTCTTGCCCTCGCTGACTTTTCTGATACTACTGGCATAGTAACGTTCAATCATCTTAGTTTAACTAACTTGCCTAATTCTCAAGCCCAATATGCGCTCATTATTGATAACGCACACTTAGAATTAGCGCGTCAACCGAGCCAACATTTATTGACAACCATTGATAAAATCATCATCAACAAGCTGACTTTAAATATTGAGCAGCGTGCAAATGAAGCAAATAATATCGAACAACTTATGCAAAATATCAGGCTGACACTTGCCAAGGATTATCCTAAATTATACCCCGCAATCAGCGCTAAAATTTACGCAGCCCAAAATCCAACACTGAATGCAGACGACTACGCAAAAAGTCACCCACAAGCTGGCCCAATCATTGAACATACCAAGAATAAAAAAAAGCGTAGCAAGCTGCAAGCTAAAATCATTATTTCGACTATTATTATCAACACGCTAGAGCTAAACAATATTCACGCAGACACCATCAATTCAAGTCAGCGGCATAATGTTAGTATTAGTGTTATAGGGGGTAAAGAAGGATTAGTAACAAATCAAATTGGTGGCGAAATTTTACTGCATTTACTTAAACAGGCAAACTAAATGTTCATTCTTCAAATTGTTTAAACATACGCTATTCTACTAGTACACACCATCAATTCAGATTATTTACCTACTTTAACATCAGATTCAATACCGAATTTTTTAACAGTAAACCACATACCCCCTACGATAATTATTAGTCTAACTATATCAATATACCAAAATGATAATTTCGTCCATAAATCTAATGGAGGAAAACCTAACAATACAGAGGGTAAAACACTGATAAAAATAATCGCTGATGCATTTGTTTTTAGTAATTTAGCTAAGGTATAACCTATAACTAAAGTGATTAAAGCCAAGGGCATAAGATGGCTAACAAGGTTAGTTAGAAATAATAATAATTCAATATGATTCCTAGCCCATTGCTGCTCACCAAATGCTAAGGGCATATTGGCACTAAAGCCGACTAGCCTCACTTGAAGATCAGTAAATATAACACCAACGACTAGAGCTATTATGTATTTAATTTGAAATGGAAAATTAATATTCATTTATTAAACCTCAAAAAATAATTAAATGAAGGTATTTGAATGCTTCGTAATTCAAATACCTTCATTATTTTAGACGTAAACTATAGTGGTTTTGCACACACCATCTATACAAGTTTTAACTCTTATCGATCCTCCTCCAGCACCACCTGAAATATAAATAGTCATGCCACCATAGCCAGAACCAGTACTTCCACTTTCGCGTTCAACAATAACATCGAATTTATATAACAAGTCATTAGCTGTATTAAACACCACTGTGGGGTATACACCAGCATATTTAAAATGTGAATTTGAACAAGCTACGGCGCGATCAGAAGCCTCATCAATACATGACACACAATCTATTAGTTCAATGTCTGCGGCTATTACTGGTGTTGAAAATAATAACCAAAATAGGACTAATAAAGTACCAGACAGGATTATTTTATGAGATTTTTGATTTTTGATTTTTAAACATTCTACACATCCATATTTTATTAAAAAACGGTTAACCGCTTAAGGTCAATAGAAGAGAAACAAAAATAACACAAAATATTAACAAGTAAAATCGCTTTGATATGTTTTTAGTATAAATACTGACTTATAAAAGAGGTGTACACCTTTCTTCACATCAATCCTTCTTATTCTTTTTAGAGCCTGCGTGGCTCAGGCTATTTTCTTTTGCTGAGTATAATTCAGTTTATCTTCTCAGCAAAAAGATTGTTGTTTTCACGAAATTCGATGCGAATAGGCGTGCTCATCATTTTTAGCGTTCAATCAACTTAGTTTAGCTAACTTAACTAATTTTCAAACCCAACATGTACTTATTATGGATAAAACATTGGCTGAATCCTCATCTTAGAAAACCTCAGCTTTATACAACAAATTCACACCTACTTTGTCAAACACTTGTATTTTAGATAAAGCAGAGTAAGCTTATAAAAAACAATAAACTCAAAGACAAAGGAACATTCAAATATGCCCCCATGGAAGTTTTTTTCTCAAACAAGCCAAGTGATTAACATGTTTTTCTGTGCTTTGTGCTTTTCAATCAATCTTCAAGCCGTGGAATTTGAAGTTACTGTTCTAGCGGGTCAAACTTTCAGCCCCGATCTCGCCAATGGAGATAACAACTCTTCTTTTACTACCACTGACGAGCCCAACATTGCTTTAGCGCTCGCTTGGCAAGAGTCGCTTACCGGGCAAGGACAGATTTTAATTAATTACATTTCACGCGACTTTACTGATGACATCAACCAACCGACATCATCTTTTGATACTCTTTACACTCACTTTAGCGGTGTGGCTTTTTTTAAAGACAGAAACTACATTACCACGGTTGGTTTAGGTATTGGTGCCACTTATTTTAACAGTGATTTTGATGAGGTTATTTATCCATCATTAACCGTTGCCGTGGGGACGCGTTATGAGTTTTCTGACAGTTTAGCTTTTATTACCGAGCTGCGCGCATATGCTACTTTAACCGATGATAACGACACCTTGTTTTGCCAAAATGATAGCTGTTTAGCACAGTTTGACCGCGCTGTTTGGTTTGATGGTCAAATATCTATTGGCCTTGCCTACCGTTTTTAAAAATATTTTTCTTTTTTCTAAATAATTACTTAATCTAACTAATTATTTATTTAGATCAAAGTAAAAATAACGATTAACTGATACCTTTAAGAAAAATTTTACCTAAAGCGTTGTAGATAAATAATGAGCTTAACAAATCAACAGTTAATTTTTGTAACTGACCGACGTGGTCAGTTAACATATGCCAATGAAAGCTATTGTAACCTTGTCGGCTATGAAAGCGCCGAGTTACTGACAAAAAACATTAAACAATTAACTCACAAAAACATGCCAAAGAGTGTTATTGATGAGCTATCTGCCACTTTATCAAAAGGATTTTCGTGGCATGGCGTAATGCAAATTAAAAATAATAAGCAACAAGATATCTGGCTTGATACTTTTACCACGCCACAATATGAACAGGGGAAAATAACCGGCTATCAGTCAATGAGTAGGGTTGCTAGCAAACCGCTACGAAACAATGCCGAAAATATTTATAGCGCCTTGAATAAGGGTAATAAGTGGGCAACTTTTGAGTTAACAAAAAACCATAAATTTATCTTTTTGATGGTTATTTCCCTTATCGCTCAGGGCTTTATTTATACTGCA
>JAESPR010000069.1 GCA_016765685.1 Colwellia sp.
AAGTAAATGTTGTTTTTAAGCGATATAAACCGTTGCCCCGTTTAGCGACAAAGGCAACACACAACTAAACCGATGCTATTTAAGGGATCGGACATTAAAATAAAGGACAGTAAAAATGAAAGAATTAACAATGAATGAAATTGAACAAGTGAATGGCGGTTTAACAGGTCTTGAAGTGGTGGGAATTGTAGCAGTAGTAGCGATGATTTTAGCGATGTTTAAATAAATATAAGGATATTATTATGAGAGATTTAACTGTGCATGAAATACAAGAAGTTAACGGCGGTATAGCTGAAACTTTAGCTATTGTCCTAATTGTAAGTCTATTTTTAGCATTTTTAAAAAAATAAGTGTTAAGGAAGGGGGGGGGAGTACACCCCCTCTTTAATCTTAAATGGTTGTGGAGTTTGTTCAAATGTTTCGTTCAAGTTATGCCTTATTAATGCTTTCCCTTTCTGGTTGCAGTGCAGTGGGAACGGTTGCGGAAAGTACTTTTTATTCAGCGAGTGGCGCATGGGGGCTGCAACCAGGCAGTGTACGAGATAGTTATCCTATATGGGTGAAGAAAAAATTTTATACTTCTGAATTATTAATTACTCCCATTACTTATTGGCGCATTAAAGTAGTTGCCAATGAAGATATTTCTGAAAATATATATTCAGGCTCAATTAAGCTTAGCTATACCCTAGATGATTATAAAAATACTATAGCTGTACCATTAATCTTAGAGAGTTATATTTCTGCTAGTAAAAATTCTACAGAGTTTACTTATATATTTTCAATAGATCCTATTAACTCACTACCGTTTTGGCAAGAATACAATGAATCTATATTTCGCCTCGAAAAACCATGGTTTGACTATTTTATTCAACCCGCGTTTGGAACAAATATAGATGTAACAAAAAAAATTAAGCGTGTAGAGTATAAATTTACACCAAGTTTTGATTTTTTGACACTAGCAGAGTTTATGAATCATTTTGATTTTATCGATGATGATAAGTGGCAAGAATTTTGTCTGAATTCAAGTTACGCTTACTCAAAAATAAATGCATGTGGCAGCGTTATTATTAGAGATTAAACTTCCCCGAGGCAAGCCTACTCGCTTAGGCTCGTCTTCACTACGTGAAGCGGGGGGGGAATTAACCTCGAAAAACACCACGTAGTGGCATGTATAAAGATGCGTAGCAGCTTTATTAAAGAACATACCAATATTTCTTAAGTTAAATTGTCCTATTATCCCATAATATTTACAGCACAAAGAAAATGGGGTCTAAAGTAATTATGCCCAATCCTTTGCGATGATTAGCGCTAATCAAACAATAAGATCGCGATTTAGGCATTCAAAGAAACATATTCAAATAACTCTTATCATTTAGTCATTATTTTATTTCATGCCTATGTACCTCAATCAGGAATAAATTTTAAAAACCTGCAAGTCAGCTTATTATGCATAAAAAGTATTTTGACAAAACAATGAATTGTCGTACAGGACAATATGCTCCTGCATTGTCTAATAAGGTATGTCCATATACCGTTAAAGTACGACCTACAGCAGGTAGATGTTGAATTAAACATTAAAGTAAAAATCATGCCCCAGAAACAATCGTCATCAACGAACAATTGAAAGCATTACCCAAGTTGCCGCAGCCGAGTTTACTCAAAACAGCCTTATAGCTGGCAGCGTTAATATTTATCTTTAATAAATTAGCCGATATGGCATATCGGTGGCTTATATACTCTGAGTAATTTCCCCGCAACCTATTCACAATATTAATACAATGCAAAAAATAACCATTAAAAACAACAGCTTAATAAAATAAATACGCATCGGCTCATTTGCCCTATTGTTGATTATAAAAGCGCTTGTTAAATTATTTCCAAGCAAAAATTCACCAGAATATAGGTATAGGAAAGTCATCATGGACATAACCGCAAATTCAGAGCAACTATTAGAGTTCTCCAGTGCAAAGCGCGTACCGCTGATCTTACAAGCAGAAGTAGCTGAATGTGGTCTAGCTGCTATGGCTATGGTCGCGTCCTATTATGGTCACCAATTAGATATGCCTGCGATGCGCAAACGCTTTTCAGCAAACTTAAAAGGCATGAACTTACAACAGGTTATAGAGTTAGGTGACAGCCTAGGTTTAGCCAGCAGGGCATTACAATGTCCTGTTGAAGATGTTAACAAACTTGCCTTGCCGTGTATTTTACACTGGGATATGAATCATTTTGTGGTCTTAACCAAAGTAAAAGGAAAGAAGTTTTTTATTAATGACCCTGCAATGGGTAAAAAAGCGTTAACACAAGATGATTTTAGTCAACACTTCACTGGTATTGCCTTAGAGCTTACCCCAACCAATAAATTTGAAGCTAAAAATGAACAACAGCAAATGAAGCTGTCTCAGCTATGGAGCAAAATGACAGGGCTAAAAAGCGCTCTGTTCAAACTGTTTGCTTTATCTATTGTTTTACAAATTTTTTCTTTAGCAACGCCTTATTATATGCAGTGGGTGGTTGATGAAGTGCTGATCAGCCATGATCGACCTTTACTCATTGTGCTTGCCATTGGTTTCGGTCTATTAAGCATTTTCAGTGTACTCGCAACCGTCGTTCGAAGTTGGTTAGTGTTAAGGCTTTCAAGTTTATTGAACATGCAAATGGGCGTTAATTTACTGCGACATTTACTGCGTTTGCCAATGAGCTATTTTGAGTCTCGTCATGTCGGTGATGTAGTATCTCGTTTCGGTTCGTTAGCGCAAATTCGTGAACGCATTACCACAGGGCTAGTAGAGGCGACCGTTGATGGTATTATGTCGATCACGGTATTAATCATGATGATGCTCTATAGCGTAAAGTTATCCTTAGTGGTATTAGCGGCTATCGCATTATATGTTATTGCTCGCTTTGCTTTGTATCGACCATTACACCAAGCAACGGAAGAATCTATTCAAAATTCGGCAAAAGAGCAAAGTAACTTTTTAGAGAATATTCGAGGAATTCAAACCATTAAACTGTTTGGTAACGAGTCTCAACGCCAAGGGATTTGGCAAAACCGCTACGCCGAAGTGATTAATGCCGATATCCGCTTAGGCAAGTTACAAATAGGTTTTGACAGTATCAATAAAGTACTATTTGGCTTAGAAAACGTTATTGTGATTTATTTTGCGGCAATGTTAGTCATGGACGGCGCACTGTCAATCGGCATGGTTTTGGCATTCATCGCCTACAAAGGTCAGCTGACCCAACGTTTTTCGAACTTAATCGAACAATTAATTCAATTTAAAATGATGCGCTTACACCTTGACAGAATTGCCGATATTGCACTACACGAGCAAGAGAAAAATCGTGAAGGAAGTATCGCCTTATTACCAACAGATAATACCACGCCTAGAGGCAAAATCACCTTAGAAAACGTTTGCTTTAGCTACGGGGAAGGCGAGTCTAACATTATAGATAACCTGTCCATCACCATAGCAGCAGGCGATTCTGTTGCCATCACTGGAGATTCCGGTTGTGGCAAAACCACCTTGGCCAAACTCATGTTAGGACTATTACAACCAAGCTCTGGTCGTATTTTATTAGACGGGCAAGACATCACCCAAATAGGTCTTAAAAATTATCGCCAACAAGTGGCTGCTGTCATGCAAGACGATACCTTACTCGCGGGATCAATCGCCGACAATATAACTTTCTTCAATCCTGAGCCAAACTATTTACGGGTAGAGCAATGTGCACAACTTGCCGCTATTCATCAAGACATAACCAAAATGACCATGGGTTATAACGCCTTGGTAGGTGATATGGGTTCTAGTTTATCTGGTGGGCAACTGCAACGCCTGCTGCTAGCAAGAGCGCTTTATAAACAACCCATAGTACTATTTATGGATGAAGCGACAAGTCATTTAGATGTTGAAAATGAAGCAAAAATAAGTGAACAAATTAAACACTTAGACATGACTCGCCTTATTATAGCGCATCGCCCTGAAACCATAAATAAAGCAAATATTATCTTACGAATGGAGCATGGCAAACTTGAATCGATTATTAACAAAGTAAGTAATGAAAATAAGTAATGAAAAAATTAGGATAATTTTATCAAACTAGTTTAAGAATGGTTAAATTAACGGTTGAAAAATTGGCTGGCTTCCCGTTTAGCGACATAAAGCCAGCCACATCAACTACCGATAAATCGGACATTAACATTAAGGAATATAGCAATGAAGACATTAAATGTAAACTAAACAAAAATAATCATGTATTTCAACAAAATTTAGCGAGCAGCCTTCTGTTCGCTAATACTCAAACCAAATTTCCACCAACCCAAGGTAATTATATGAATAATAATGACAAAACTTTTATAGTTACTTTTTTTATTAAATTTTTTTCGCTTGGCTTAATGTTTTTGGCACTGGCATTAATGATCTGGCAGCAACTGTACCTTATTGGTGCTTGCCTACTTTTTATCGCTATTTACTTGCTTTTACTTTCAGTAAATTACATTAACAAAAATAATGTTATTTATAACGCTTTCTTAGCTACTTTATCGCTGGTCTTATTCTTAAGCATGCGGCTCACGGGGTTATTAATTTTTACCGTTTTAATGATCTTTTTTGGCTTTATTCTTATTCATTATTATCTTACTAAGAACCTCACCAAGCATCTCACTAAACCTCGCGATTGACCCATATACCCATATAGTAAATGCATGCTCTACATCACCAAAACACACCTCTAAAGTATTGCATTCAACCTGAAACCATGCTCTGATAGCGTGCATATGTAAAATCAAAAAACAGAACCTTTTGTTTACCTTTTGTTTACCTTTTGTTTACCTTTTGTTTACCTTTTGTTTACCTTTTGTTTACCTTTTGTTTACCTTTTGTTTACCTTTTGTTTAGTGGGTTAACTAATAAATAGTTGTTTTTGTACCTTGGTAAAATCCTTTGTTTTTATCAAGTTATAACTAAGGAAGAACTCGCAATGGATAAGTTAGAACTGATCAAAATTAATCATTGGCTATTTGATCCACTAAAAAAAACCTTAACCTGTCAGGTAAATAATGACAGCACCACAGAAACATTAGAAGCTAAACATGCAACTTTATTATACTGTTTAATTGAGCAGCAAGGTCACATAGTTTCACGAGAAAAACTTATTGAGCTTGTTTGGCACAATCGTTTTATTGATGATCGCACCATTAACGCCACCGTTTCTCGTTTGCGTAAAATATTGGGTGGAGGCAAAGACGAATTTATTAAAACCCACCCTAAAGCGGGTTACTCCTTTACTTGTCCAGTGGTATATATAGACCGACCAACACCAGAAAAAATTAAATTAGCAAAAAAAGAACAAACAAACCTTACCTTATTTAAATTATATGCGAGTCTATTAACTACCTTGTTACTGGTTTCGCTGTGGTTTTTAGTAACTAGTTTAGAAAAATCAGTGGTTGTATTAACGCCCGATGCAATAAAAGTTGAACCGCTCACCTACTCCGAAGGCTGGGAAGTAAAACCATCACTTTCTCAAGATCAGTCTTTATTAGCCTTTGTGAGTTTACTAGATGACAATGCCGATTATCATGTAACGGTGAAAAATATGGCAACTAAACAAACCGTTATTATTGAGCCCACTATCGAAACTAGCTCACCGTTTTGGTCACCTAACAGCAATACCCTCTTTTATATTTCCTACGTAAATCAGCAATGCTTAATTAAAAAAATCGTTGTTAACAATGATTTAACCTTTGGGAGTATTAGCCCTATTACCTCCTGTGGCAATGAATTTTACCTGCCAACTATCGCCATTAGCTCAGACGCACAATGGTTATATTATACTTACGATGAGTCCACACATAGCCCGAGCCTTGTCAAAAGATTTCATTTTAATACTAAGCATAGCGAAACCTTAACAACACCGCCCAGTAACTTAACCAATGATCGCTATATAAGCTTAAGTAATGATGATAGCCAGTTAAGTTTTTTAAGATACGATGGAGAATGGACTAATTCGTTAATGATATTAACTATTGCCAGTGGTGAGCTCACTAAACTAAACACAAGTAATCATCTTATATACTCTGTTGCTTGGACAAAGTCCCCTGACTACCTTAGCTTTATTGATGATCTAAATATCTTATATTTGATTAATATCCATAACAATCAACTAACCCCACTATATCAAAGCTCAGAGGTTATGGCAGACCATGTTTTTATCACCGAAGAGCAACTATTATTATCTTGGGGTGATCTTTATAAAGCGAACATTAAACACCTTGATTTAACGGCCAGCAATACCCAGTTAACAAACTTAATTACTTCTCCTTTTAAAGATCACAGTGCCGATATTCATACTAACGCGGCCAATAAAACCATTGCTTTTGTCTCAAATCGTTCGGGTAATTATCAAATTTGGCTACAGCAGCACCAACAACTAAGCCAACTGACCCACTTTACCGATGCTAACAGTTATATTACCGAATTAATTTTTTCCGCTAATGGCGAAAAATTATTATTTAAATTAAATGGACAATTACATGTTTTAACCTTAACCAATAAAGAACTTATCAAGGTTTCGCACCCCACTGAAAAAATAAGAAATGCAATTTGGGCCTGTAACGATAGTGAAAGTATTATGGTGATCGGGCAATCTGCGGGTATTTGGCATGCCTATCAAGTTAATATAAGCACCTTGGTAACTAACAAAGCCATCAGCAGCGTTATTGCCATGCAGGCGAATTGTCAACCTCAGCAATATATTGTTGCCAAGCAAAATAAAGCGGGGCTTTTTACTTATGATCTCAAGGGTAATGCCATACCAAATAAAACCTTTTTTCTTGATCGCAGCTTCACTGAGCATGATCAATGGGCGGTAGCCAATAATACCCTTTATCAATTAGCCGAAGATGGGGCAAGTATACTGGCGCTAGAGTTAACCTCAGCGGCAGAAAAAGTAATATCATTTAAGGGAGAATCTATTACCAACTTTACTGCAAAGTACAACACCTTACTTATCAATGATTTGCCGCCAAATGATACTTTTATTGGCAAAATAACAATACCTAAAATAAGCGAAACAATACTTTCTCAATAAATTCCAGCCAAATTTTCTTTAGTGTTTAGGTCAGTTCACAACCTATAAACCCTAAGGAAAACTTATGAACATTATTGAATTATTCACGGTAATTATCACCGCAACAACCCCAACACAGCCACTAGAAAACCTAAATAATGACGAAATGTATAATACTAAAGCGCATAGCTTATCCCTATCGGTATTAGCTAAAAATACCATGGTACCCATATTAAGAGTGGGTAAAAAAAGGGGCATAATTAGAATCTCTGATAGCAACAAAAAAACAACTCAATTTGATGTTATATCGAGCAAAAAATAAAGTGATCTTGTGCAAGCTAGTACAAGTGATTTTTACTTGATTTGCCTTTTACCATGACTTTGGAACATGAGGATAGTTCTTAAAAGGTAGACATACACGCTCCTTGCCATCCATGGCACCGCGACATACGACCGCCATGGATGGCGGAAGTGCAGTTTTTGCAGGAGCAAAAAACTGTCCGTTCGTCCTGAACATAAAAAAGGATGCCTAAGCATCCTTTTATCAAAATAATTAATGTTTAATTATTTTCTACTTTCTAGCAGCATCTTTAGCGATTTTAGCCGCTTTAACTTCAGCAATTACAGTTTCAGCTACGTTGTTAGGACAAGGCAGGTAGTGAGAGAATTCCATAGAGAATTGACCACGGCCAGATGTCATAGTACGTAGGGTTCCGATGTAACCGAACATTTCTGAAAGCGGTACNTCAGCTTTAATACGAACACCAGAAACACCNGCNNCTTGANCTNNGATCATGCCACGACGACGGTTTAAATCACCAATAACATCACCAACGTGATCATCAGGNGTAAACACATCAACTTTCATGATAGGTTCGATTAACTGGGCACCCGCTTTTGGAATTGACTGACGGAAAGCACCACGAGCAGCNAGTTCAAANGCAACAGCAGATGAATCGACCGCATGGAAACCACCATCATATAATNCAATTTCAACGTCNANTACNGGGAAACCAGCAAGAACACCAGTNTCCATCATGCCTTTGAAGCCTTTCTCGATNGCNGGGAAGAATTCTTTAGGNACATTACCACCAACAACTTTTGANGTGAAGGTNAAACCNGANNNNGGNTCGCCGGGCTTAATGATGTAATCAATTTTACCGAACTGACCAGAGCCACCCGATTGTTTCTTATGCGTGTAGCTATCATCAATTTCTTGGGTGATTGTTTCACGGTAAGCAACTTGAGGTTTACCCACTTCTAANTCAACACCGTAGGTACGTTTTAGAATATCTACTTTGATATCTAGGTGAAGTTCACCCATNCCAGATAAAATCGTTTCACCTGAATCTNNGTCAGTTTCAACTTTAAAGGTAGGATCTTCTGCAACCATTTTACCGATAGCAATACCCATTTTCTCAGTTGAACCTTTATCTTTTGGTGTTACAGAAATTGAAATTACCGGCTTAGGGAATACCATCGCTTCTAGGATGATTGGGTTCTTAGGATCACATAATGTGTGACCTGTCTGAACGTTACTTTTCATACCAACAATTGCGATGATATCACCGGCTTGCGCTGAAGTAAGTTCGTTACGATCATCGGCTTGCATTTCACACATACGGCCAACACGTTCAGTTTTACCTGTAAACGAGTTAAGAATGGTATCGCCTTTCTTCAAGGTACCTGAATAGACACGTACGAAAGTTAATGTACCAAAACGGTCATCAGTGATTTTGAATGCTAACGCTTTGAATGTTTCATCGGCAGAAACGATTGCGTACTCACCATTCGGCTCACCTTCTTCATCAGTAAGTGGTTGTGGATCAACATCGGTAGGTGAAGGCAAGTAATCAACAACCGCATCAAGAATTAATTGAATACCTTTGTTTTTAAATGCAGAGGCACCGTAAGTNGGGAAGAAAGTCATATCACGAGTACCAGCACGGATACACGTTTTGATTTGTTCTATAGTAGGAACCATTTCCCCTTCTAAGAACTCCATTAACATGTCTTCATCAACTTCTAAAGCTGTTTCAATTAACTTCACGCGGTATTCAGCAGCTTTTTCTACCATATCTGCTGGAATATCAGTGATTTCGTAGTTTTCTGGCTCGCCAGAGTCATCCCAGATGTAAGCTTTTTCAGATAATAAATCAACTAAACCAACGAACTCATCTTCAGTACCAANAGGTAAGGTCATTATTAATGGGTTAGCACCTAGAACGNCTTTAACTTGCTTACAAACACGGTAGAANTCAGCGCCTAAACGGTCAAGTTTGTTAACCATGATGATACGAGCAACTTCTGAGTCGTTCGCGTAACGCCAGTTAGTTTCTGATTGTGGTTCAACACCACCNNNNCCACANAATACACCAATACCACCATCAAGAACTTTAAGTGAACGGTAAACTTCTACAGTAAAATCAACGTGACCAGGAGTATCGATAACGTTGAAACGGTGATCGTTCCAAAAACAGCTTACCGCAGCAGACTGGATGGTAATACCGCGCTCAGCTTCTTGTTCCATGAAGTCAGTNGTNGACTCGCCGTCATGTACTTCACCNGTTTTATGGATCTGACCGGTTAATTTAAGGATACGTTCAGTTGTTGTGGTTTTACCCGCATCAACGTGAGCGAAGATACCAATGTTTCTGTATTTGGATAAATCTGCCATTACTTTACTCTGTTTAGTTAGTGTCTATTCTGCTTTCTTATGGCTATTACTTGATAACGATAAGAAAGCAGAACTGTTGAAAATTTGCGCGCGAGTATACCATTAGTTTGCGAAAATCGGTAGAAAATTGGCAAATAAATTGTAAAAGGTGCGGTAAAACGCGTATCTTTGCTTATATATAGCAAAGATACGCAAAGAATGAATTAAAGGGGATTAAAAACTCACCAAACAATTAATCATTTATCCTCTGAAAATTTTAACCAAAAGCTAAAAAGTGCGCCAGTAACAAACATCAATAAACTGTAAGTAATAGCAGGTATCATCATGGTCTCATTGCCTATTAACGTTCCTGCCACAACAAGCGCTAAGGTGCCATTTTGAATACCTATTTCAAAACTGATGGTAATGCTTTGAGCTCTTGATAAACTTGCAAGTTTGGCCATTTGATAACCCGCAAACAAGACTAAAATATTGAGCATTAAAGTGGCACTACCGGCTTGCATGAAAAAACTAACCATGTTGGCAGAATTTTTAATCATGATGAGGATAATAATCACAAACATGAAAATAACCGAAAACCATTTTAGTTTTGCTTCGATGCGCTGTGCCATGTTTGGCCATTTAGCTCGGAAAATTATGCCAAAAACAACAGGCACAATCGTGATCACTAATAGTTGTACTATGGTCTTGATAATAGGCATTTCAAATGCGGTGTTGCCAGCCATAAAATAGTTCATTGATATGGCAGTAACGAATGGAATAGTAAACGGAGTAACAATACTGATCAATGTGGTTAAACTAATAGATAGAGCAACATCGCCTTTAGATAAATAAGAAAACATATTAGAGGTTGCGCCACCGGGCGCTAGCGCAATAATTATCAAGCCAACCGAAATTTCAGCAGGCAATTTTAATACTATCGCCAGTGTTGCCGCTATAATAGGTAAAAGCAGTAATTGACCACTAAAGCCAATGATCATTGCTTTAGGCTGCTCAAAAATATTTTTAAAATCGACAGGTTTTAGTGACATGCCCATACCTAGCATGATTAAAAACAAGGATAGGGGCAGTATGACGGAGGTTAGAATATCAGTTTGCATTATACTTCACTTGTATAGAGTCCGTGCTTTTATCTCAACTCTCGGCGTAACAGCTTGCCAACACTCGACTTAGGGATTTCATCAATAAAGACCACTTGCTTGGGTACTTTGTAGGCGGTAAGGCTTTGACGGCAAAAATCAATAACATCTTGCTCTGAGATGTTAACATCTCCTTTGACCATACTCTCGGTCACCACGAATAATTTGACCGCTTCACCTGTTTTTTCATCTTCAACGCCAATACAGGCAGACTCTAATACACCAGACATTTTAGCTACTTCAGCTTCAATTTCGTTAGGATAAACATTAAAACCTGAGACATTAATCATGTCTTTTTTGCGATCAATAATATGAAAAAATCCGTTGTCATCAAGCAGTGCCACATCACCGGTTTTAAAATAGCCGTCGCTTGTCATGCACTCAGCCGTTGCTTGGGCATTATTCCAATAACCAGACATCACTTGCGGGCCTTTAGCACATAATTCTCCTGATTCACCTTGTACGACATTATTACCGTCATCATCGCGAATAGAAATATCAGTATTGGGTATAGGCGTACCAATACCGGCTATATAGTCACTCTGATCACTGTTGCCAAAGTTTAACGTCAAAATAGGAGCGGTTTCTGATAAACCATAACCTTCATGTAAACGAACTCCGGTAACTTTTTGCCATTTATCTGCCACAGCTTGTTGTACTGCTGCACCGCCGCCGATGCATAATTTTAGTGACGAAAAATCGACTTCGCTAAAACCGACCGTATGTAATAAACCATTAAACAAGGTGTTTACGCCAGTAAAAACAGTGGCAGGAGTATTTTTCCAAATCTCGACAAAACTTGGCATATCACGCGGATTTGTCACTAACACATTGTTAGCTCCAAAAGTGAAATAGCATAGTGTGTTCGCCATCAAAGCAAAGATATGGTACATAGGGATAGCGGTAATAACGGTATCTTTACCGTAGCTTATTTTATTTTTGGCAAACTCTTTATACTGTAAAATATTGGCGATTAAATTACCATGGTTTAACATTGCGCCTTTAGATAAACCTGTCGTGCCACCGGTATATTGTAAAAACAGTAGATCATCTTGACACAGCATCGGCTCAGATAGTTCAACATCTTTGCCTTGCGTTAACGCATCAGTGAAGCTAATAGTATTTGTTAATCGTTCATCAACCGGCGCACAGGGTAAACCTTTATTAATTAAGTCATCTAAATCAACGGTGATGATGTTTTTAATGCCAGTGGTATTGATTATGTCAGCTAACACTTTAGTTGAAGGTGAAAATATTATGATGGTATCAACTTGAGCATCATTTAACTGATGTTGTAATTCTCTCGGTGTGTACATGGGATTAACATTAACTTGCACAGCACCCACACGAATAATACCCCACATTGCTACAGGAAAGCATAACGTGTTAGGGCACATTAATGCCACACGATCGCCTTGAGCTATCTGTAATTTTGTTTGTAAAAAAGCAGCAAAATCACGAGAAAATTGGTCTACTTGTTCAAAACTGAGCTCTACATCAAAATTGGTGTATGCCGTTTGCTTTTGATACTTTGTTACTGTTTGCTGAAATAAATCTAATAAAGAGCTATAACGGTTCATATCTACATGATGAGCCACATTTTGAGGATAATTGTTAAACCAAGGTTTAGTCATGTGTTTTCCTTAATTGGCAAGAAATTAGATTTTTTAGTGAAATAAGGGCTCAAACAATATTACAAAATGCTTGAACCCTTAGGGAGCTATCGCTTAACTTTTTAAGCTAAATAATAGCTAGTCAGAGAAGTTATACTGTAATTGTACGCCTATAGTTGCAGGGCGATCAATAAAGCCATAGAAAGTATTAGTACCAAAACTACTACCAGACAATGGTACATTGCCCGCGTAAGTGATTGTTTTCTCGTCGGTAAGATTTCTACCAAAGAGCGCTATACTCCAATTTTCTGCTTCAAGTGCTATGCGCGCATCTACTTTAGTATAACCATCAATATCATAAAGCGGATCTAAGTTAGGATGAACATTTTGTTCGCTAGAGCGGTAAAACCCTAGGTTAGCACGGAAATATTCAAAACCTAGGAATGAGATAGGAACAAAATAGTCAAAACCAAGTGAGCCCGTAAATTTAGGCGTATATTGCCCTGATTTACCCGTGAAATCACAAAGTTGTACACCACCGGGACCAAAATCACCATCAGGCGTTTGGCGGTTATAACAGTTGCCGTTTTTAAAGTCTTTGAATTCATGATCTAAGAAAGCCAAGGCATAATTCATGGTTAAGGTACCGGCATCAGAGTCTATCATTAACCAACGACCATCAAGTTCAACACCTTGCACTAAGGTTTCTTTAGCATTACCTACATTAAAACCTAAGCGGCCATCAAACTGACTTATTTGCAGGTTATCATATTCGGTACGATATACCGCTACGTTAACTTCTAAGGTCTTATCTAATAAGGATGATTTAATACCCCACTCATAAGATGTTGCTTCTTCTTCTTCAAACTCCCAAGAATCGACATTATTACCACGGGCATCAAAACCGCCGGCTTTAAATCCGGTAGCGGCAGACACATAAGTCATGATATCAGTATTAATCTGATACTGAACATTAATTAACGGGGTGAAAGATGACTCCTCACGAGTACCAGCTAAATTATGACCCTGTGGGGACAACGGGCTTTGCTCATTTTGAACGCCAAAGGCAACATCATATAAAATGGCCGCCATTGGGTTGGCAGCTAAATTACCACTGCCGATAGTGCTGCCAGCTAGTTCTCGAATGTTTACTACTCTACTGCCGCTTTTTTCTTCTGAGGTATAACGTGCACCAAGCGTAACGGTTAAATCATCGCTAACATGAAAATTACCTTGGAAAAATACTGACCACATATCACTATCTAAAGTGTAATTACGACCGGCACTAGTACCGGCTAAAGGCGCAAGCGCGGGGTTAGCCAAAGGCAATATGCTATTGGAAGGCACCTTGATACGATCATCAAAATCAGTCTCGTTGCTTTGATAATAAAAGCCGCCTATCCAATCAAAGGTATCGCTAAGAGGAGATACTA
Organism: Colwellia sp.; assembly: GCA_016765685.1. Taxonomy (GTDB): domain Bacteria; phylum Pseudomonadota; class Gammaproteobacteria; order Enterobacterales; family Alteromonadaceae; genus Colwellia. The sequence goes on from JAESPR010000069.1 coordinate 13,934, forward strand.
TGCGAAGCTCTTGACTGAATTGATCATAGTTCTCGTTAATATCAACGTTAAATACCGGCGCGGCAACATAATCACAATCACACTCTTCAGTAAACTCATAACTCACTAAGCTAGTAATTGAAGTTAGTGTGTAATCACCAAACATATAATTAGCCGTTAAAGTAATATTATCTAATTCATTCTGGCTAAACTCATCATTGTCGGCTTGACGCTCAAAGTTTATCTCGCTTTCGGTGATGCCGCCGGGGTGACCAAATAAGCCAAGATACTGGGCAAAAACTAAGTTAGTTACAGGGTTGGGATCATCTCGAACAATTTCAATTTGGCGACCTGTACCCTCAAATTTAGCCTGCTCTATCTTAAGTAGAAAATTCAAGTCATCACTAGGCTCCCACAAAAGGCTTAAGCGGAAGGCTTGTTCAGAACGTTCGGTTTCGTCTCTGTTTCTAAAGGTATTTTCAATATAACCGTCTTCTTGATAATCGCGTACTGCGAGGCGAGCTGAAAATGTATCAGTTAATCCGCCAGAGACCATGCCGTTGATTTCTGTAGCACCAAATTCAGGTTGGTACGAAACATCAAAGCTTGCATTCAAGTCTTGTGTTGGTCTAGCTGAACTCATATTAAGTGCGCCGGCAACGGAATTTTTACCGAATAAAATAGATTGCGGACCTTTTAATACTTCAATACGTTCTAAATCTAAAAAAGGCATGCGCAATAACTGTTGGCGACCGTAATAAACCCCATCAATATATTGAGCAACTGATTGCTCAAAACCTTGGTTGTTACCGGTACCTATACCACGAATATAAATTTGTGTAGAAATACCCGTTTCAGTCATATGTAAGTTGGGCACTGAGTACTGCAAGTCATCAATTTTTTCAATGCCTTTTTCTTTTAAATCATCGCTACTGAGTACATTCAGTGATATGGGTGTTTTTTGTGCATCGGCGGAACGCTTTTGCGCGGTAACTTCAATGATTTCTAAACCTGAATTCCCGTTGTTCTCTTGTACAATCTCTTCTGCATGAAGTGCCATGGATAATGATGAGGCAATAATACTAAGAGAGAATAAGCCTATTGAATTTTTCATAACTTTCCTCGTTTTATGTTTTTATTATCTTGTTGTTTTTATAATTCCCAAACTTAATATAAGCAGATGTGACTTTAGATAAAAGGTGAAATTAGGCCAAAAATGAGTGTAAAACGGTCTATTTGATGTTTAACTATGCTTGGTTAGGACAAAGCTAAGGCAAAAACTTGGAAAAAAAGATTGATACGACTC
>JAESPR010000070.1 GCA_016765685.1 Colwellia sp.
CATAGTGGTTGGGTCGAAAGCACCATGCTTTTTACAAAAATCAAAAACAGCCTGATAAACCCCAGCGTAACAACGGTCTGGAATCATCGCTTTAGTGTCTTTTAACTGACCGTCAGGTCCCCACATTTTTCCAGAAGAACGCAATGTTGCTGGCATAGACGCATCAACAATAACATCACTTGGTACATGTAAATTAGTAATACCCTTGTCTGAATCAACCATAGCAAGCTCTGGGCGGTTAGCAAAAACTTCGGCTAAATCAGCTTCAATTTCAGCTTGTTTATCGCTAGGTAAACGTTTGATTTTTCCATAAACATCACCAATGCCGTTATTAGCATCAACACCTAATTGATCAAATATTTCTGCATGTTTTGCAAAAACATCGGCGTAAAACACTTTAACGGCATAACCGAAAATAACGGGGTCTGATACTTTCATCATGGTAGCTTTTAAATGCAACGATAATAAAACATCTTCTTTTTTCGCATCTTCAATCGCTTGTTGATAAAAAGCAATTAAGGCTGATTTAGAAAGTACCGATGAATCAATAATTTCACCCGTTAATAACGCTAAGTTATCTTTTAAAACGTTTACGCTACCATCTTGAGATACAAACTCGATTTTTACATTAGTCGCATAATTAATAGTGGTTGATTGTTCTGACTCGTAGAAGTCGCCACCTGTCATACTAGCAACATGAGACTTCGAATCACTTGACCAAACACCCATTGAATGTGGATTGTTCCGTGCATATTGTTTAACGGAAGCCGGGGCACGCCTGTCTGAATTACCTTCACGAAGCACAGGATTTACCGCACTCCCCTTAATTTTATCATAGGTATATTTAATCGATTTTTCTGCATCATTTTGCGGATCTTCAGGATAATTAGGAACTTCATACCCTTTTGCTTGCAACTCTTTAATAACTGCATGTAACTGCGGCACAGAGGCACTAATATTAGGCAGCTTGATAATGTTAGCATCAGCATTGGTAACCATTTCGCCTAATTCAGCTAACGCATCATCAATGCGCTGCTCTTTGGTTAAGTATTTTGGAAAATTAGCTAATACACGACCCGCTAAAGAAATATCACGCGTTTCAACATTGATACCCGAAGAGGCGGTATAGGCTTGGATAATAGGTAATAAAGAATACGTTGCTAAGGCTGGCGCCTCATCAGTAAGTGTATAAATAATTTTTGAGTTATCAGTGCTCATGAGCTTCCTACTGTATTTAACTTGAGTGGATTAGCTTACATTGACTAACCCCAGATATAATCGCGATTTAACATTTGTTTTCGCGTATTTTCGCGCAGTATAATATAATAATTTATAAGACATTAATATAGCTTAGCATAAGCACTAATTGCTTTTCTTCAATGAAATAAAGGCTAAAATGAACAACAACAAAGAGCATGCAAGACGTAGAGCTAAACAACACAAAAAGGTACGACCAGTAGCGAATGTTCGTAAGGTTGTACTTTTCAACAAACCTTTTGATGTTTTATGTCAATTCACCGATGAAAATTATACCAGTGAACAAAAGGCAAGCAAGCAACAACGTCAAACCTTAAAAGACTTTATTCCTATTGAAGGTGTGTATGCTGCAGGACGACTTGATAGAGATAGTGAAGGTTTATTACTGTTAACCAACGATGGTAAATTACAACATCAAGTGGCCAATCCGAAAAAGAAAACCACTAAAGTTTATTGGGTGCAAGTAGAAGGCAAGCCAACAGAGGAAGATTTAACAAAACTGCGCAATGGCGTAACGCTAAAAGATGGCATGACCTTACCAGCCAAAGTAACCCTAATGGAACAGCCCACAGTGTGGCCGCGAGTGCCTCCTATTAGAGAGCGCGCAAACATTGTCACCACTTGGCTAGAAATATCTATAACTGAAGGGCGTAACAGGCAAGTACGCCGCATGACTGCTAACATTGGCTTTCCAACACTACGGTTAATTCGTTTTGCTATTGGTCAGTGGACAATCAACAACATTGATAATGGCGCATATAAAGTAATTGAATAAGATCATTATAATTGCTCTTAAAGATGGCTATTAAATCTCGACTATTTAATCAGCACTATTTAATCAGTAAATGTGGCGTGCTATAATTCTGCGCCTTTTATTCAGTACAAATAGTTTACATGTCTGTGATATCTTCAAATTTAACGTTTATCGAGCACGCTTCGCCGCATGACTCTTTACAAAAAACTAAAGTCATCGTGGGTATGTCTGGTGGGGTTGACTCTTCTGTTTCCGCTTATTTATTAAAAGAACAAGGGTATCAAGTAGAAGGCTTGTTCATGAAAAATTGGGAAGAAGATGATACCGATGAATATTGCGCCGCAGCACAAGACTTAAAAGACGCGCAAGCCATTTGTGACAAACTTGCCATAAAACTGCACACCATTAATTTTGCTACCGAATATTGGGATAATGTGTTCGAGTACTTCTTAGCGGAATATAAAGCCGGTCGCACACCCAACCCTGACATTATGTGTAACAAAGAAATAAAATTCAAAGCCTTCTTAGAATTTGCTTGTGAAGATTTAGGTGCCGATTACATTGCCACAGGCCATTATGTGCAACGTCAATTTATTGATGGACATTGGGTTATGGCTCGAGGCTTAGACAGCAACAAAGATCAAAGCTACTTTTTATATACGCTAAACGAAGAACAATTAGCCCGTACTTTATTCCCTGTTGGTCACATTGAAAAACCTCAAGTACGTGCTATTGCTGAACAAGCTGATTTAATTACCCATAACAAAAAAGACAGTACCGGCATTTGTTTTATTGGCGAGCGAAAATTCAAAGATTTTTTAGGCCAATACTTACCTGCTCAGCCGGGCATTATAGAATCAGCCGAAGGTGAAGCAATAGGTCATCACGACGGTTTAATGTACCACACACTTGGGCAAAGAAAAGGTTTACGTATTGGCGGTTTAGCGAATGCGGGTGAAGAGCCTTGGTATGTGGTCGAAAAAGATTTACTGCGCAATGTGCTTATTGTCGGTCAAGGGCATAATCACCCTCGCCTGTTTTCAAAAGGCTTAGTTGCCAATCAGTTACATTGGGTTAATAGAAAAGAATTAGTTGCACCAATTAAATGCACGGTTAAAACACGTTACCGCCAAGAAGATGTGGCTTGTACGGTAACACCGTTAGCGCATTCCATTGTACAACAAGGACAGCTTGAAAACGATGATAATAGCCCTAAGTATCAAATAGATTTTAATGAACCGCAAAGTTCAGTAACACCCGGACAATCAGTGGTATTCTATCAGGGCGACATTTGCCTTGGCGGCGGTATTATCAATACCCTTATTCGTTAATTTTGTGCTCAAACAACCTTATTTAAAAGTAGTTTAAAATATAAATGAAAGATCAAACCATAACGCTTGCTGCTATTTGCCAAGCAGCCTACCTTGTACAACAGATTTCACGTACGGGTAAAATTGAAGAAGATGAACTTGCCGTGTTACTTAATAGTATTACCGCAACCTCACCAACCAATACCTTAGCTGTGTATGGTGGTGAGTTAGTGAATGTAAAACAAGGGCTTAAATTGATTGTAAGCCACTTAGGTGATTCATCAAGCGCTAATAGCCATGGCACTAATCAGGGTAACAAAGGCAAAGATCCTGAGCTAACACGATATATTATTAGTTTAATTAATTTAGAACGCAAGTTAATCAAACAACCATCACAACTAGCACAGTTGGGTGAACGCATTGATGCCAGTAAAAGACAACTTGAACATTACGCTATTACCAGTGAAACACTGGTTGCCAGTTTTGCTAGTATTTATAGCGATATTGTTAGTCCGTTAGGGGCTCGTATTCAAGTCACTGGCGAACCAAACTTATTAAAACAAACGATAAATCAACACAAAATTAGAGCGTTATTATTAGCGGGCATACGAGCAGCCGTATTATGGCGTCAAGTGGGTGGTAAACGAAGAAACATATTCTTTAGCCGTAATAAAATAGTAAAAAACGCTCAACAGCTTTTAAACACAATTTAACCCTTTTTAGACTAATACCTTAAACCAAGACTTTTTAAAATTAAATTTTAATCTAGGAAACCATTATGGAACTTTCAGCGTTAACCGCAATATCGCCAGTAGACGGCAGATACGGCAGCAAAACAAGTGATTTACGTCCTATCTTTAGTGAATTTGGCTTAACCAAATACCGTGTTACGGTTGAAGTACGTTGGTTACAAAAATTAAGTGCTACTAAGGCTATTGAAGAGGTTCCTGCTTTTAGCGAAGCCGCCAATAAAGCATTGAATAATATTGTCACTGAGTTCAGTGAACAAGATGCCCTACGCATCAAAAAAATTGAAGCAACCACTAATCATGATGTTAAAGCCGTTGAATACTTCTTAAAAGAAAAAATTGCCAATAACGCTGAATTAAATGCTGTAACTGAATTTATTCATTTTGCCTGTACTTCTGAAGACATTAACAACCTATCACACGGTTTAATGTTAAAAGAATGTCGTGAACAAGTATTATTACCGGCTATTGACGAAATTATTGCGCAAATTAAAAACCTAGCAATTGAATACAAAAACATTCCCATGATGTGTCGTACTCACGGACAACCGGCTTCGCCAAGTACTTTAGGTAAAGAAATGGCGAACGTTTATGTGCGCTTACAACGCCAACGTGAGCAAATTGCTAAGGTTGATATTTTAGGAAAAATTAACGGCGCTGTCGGTAACTACAATGCTCATTTAAGTGCTTATCCAGAAGTTAACTGGCACCAGTTTGCTGATGAATTTGTCAGTGGTTTAGGTTTAACTTGGAACGCCTTTACTACACAAATTGAACCTCATGATTACATTGCTGAATTGTTCGATGCAATGGCTCGTTTCAATACTATTTTAATTGATTTTGACCGCGATATATGGGGTTACATTGCCCTAGGTCACTTCAAACAAAAAACCATTGCCGGTGAAATTGGCTCATCAACCATGCCTCATAAAGTTAACCCGATTGATTTTGAAAACTCAGAAGGTAACTTAGGTATGGCCAACGCCATATTTAACCATCTTGCGCAGAAATTACCTATTTCTCGTTGGCAGCGTGACTTAACCGACTCAACCGTATTACGTAATTTAGGGGTTGGTTTTGGCCATGCCATCATTGCTTATCAATCAACCTTAAAAGGTATTAGCAAGTTACAAGTTAACGAAGAAAACTTAGCAAAAGAGCTTGATAACAACTGGGAAGTTTTGGCTGAGCCAGTACAAACGGTGATGCGTCGTTACGGTATTGAGAAACCCTATGAAAAACTTAAAGAATTAACACGCGGTAAACGCGTTAATGGTGATTCTATGCGCAAATTCATCAATAACCTTGATTTACCTGATACGGTAAAAGCCGAACTATGTTTGTTAACACCGGCTAGCTATATTGGTCGTGCGGTATTATTTATTGACGAGTTAGATTAATTTACTTTATTAAATTGATTTAAAACAAAAAAGAAGGTTTTGACCTTCTTTTTCATTTTAGAGATGTAAACTTTTCACAAAAAAAACATTTTATTGTTTGAAAAACCACCAATCGTTAACTACGCTTAAAAAAGTGTTACGGTTTTAACAATGAAAGCAACAACAATAACTATTCGCATAATCGTCTTACCACGCTAGACAACATTAGTTCTAATGCAACATTAGTGCTTGAGTTGTGTATTACAGTCAATTAACGAATGGTTAAGTACAATGTCCTATAGTGTTAGTCGAGTTCCTTGGCAACAAGCCGAGCCCTTATTAAAAAATGTTCGTGAAAAAGTTTTTGTTTGTGAAAGACGCATCCCCAAAAAAATAGAGTTTGATCGTAATGACAATTCAGCATTTCATATGCTTGTTTGCGATGACAGTTCGCAAGAGCCAATCGCTACGGGTCGAATATCCTCTTCAGGTGAAATAAGTCGTATCGCTGTGCTGATGGAGTTTAGACAAGCCGCTATTGATAAAATCATCATGAGAGGGCTCTTTCGTATTGCCGAAGAGCTCGAGTTAAACGAAGTTTATATTTTTAGCCCGTTGGAAAATGTTAGCTATTTTAGCGAACATAATTTTTATCCTGTTGGCGCGGTATTTATGGAAGCAGGGCTACCTAAGCAGCGCATGGCTTGTCCGATAAAAAATGCTCAAGAATTTGCCAATCAAGCAAAATACTATTTAAGCCATTAACTTTCATTATTATTTTTACCAAACAATTAACTAGCCTGAATTTTGCTTAAATACCACAAGCATAAGCCAAGGCTTTGTTTTTTACCACGCTGTTTAGTACGGGTAATTTACTAACCGCTAATAAACTAACATTTCTTAATGTTTTGATTAATGGCGATGGGTGAGTAAAAGTATGGTACAACGCATCCATGGTTGATTGCATTAATAAGTTATCTTTACGCCTCATAGCTTCATACCGACCCAGAATATCCTTATTATGCCAACACTCACCCTGAGCAATAGCATTAGCAATAACGTATTGTAAGGCTTTAACATCTTTAAAACCTAAATTGACACCCTGACCAGCCATCGGATTGATAGTGTGAGCAGCATCGCCCAGTAATAACACTCGGTTTTTTTGATAAGTATTGGCATGGCGGCGAGTTAATGGAAAAGCACCTTTGGCAAGCACCTCTATTTGCCCTAATCGTTTTGGAAAAGTAGCTAAAACTTCTTGTTGTAATTGCAAATTTGATAACGCTGATAAACGTTTTATTTCATCCCGTTGGTGATACCACACCAAAGAGCCATAACCACCTTGCTCAGTTTGTTGCTCTTGCACAGAATCACTTTCAACAGACAAAAATGGCTCGTTCGTTAAAGGTGCTCGGGTGAATGGTGCTCTTGTTAACGGTAAGAAGGCTACCGGGCCGGTCGGCAAAAACTGCTGCCACGTAATATCTTGTTGTGGTAACTGTGTTTTGACATTAATTAACATGGCTGATTGTTGGTAATCCCATGACGTCATGCCAATATCAACTAATTTACGTACTTGAGAATTAGCACCATCTGCAGCAATCACCAATTTAGCGGTTAAACGGCTACTCTCCAAAACCAAGCTAACTTTGTCTTCATCTTGCAATAACGACACTAACCGTTCAGGGCAAAACACCTCAATATTATGTTGTAATTTAATTTGCTGCCACAAAGACAACTGTAACAATCGGTTCTCTACAATATGTCCTAAGTGATTTTGCTCAATATCCTCAGCATTAAATTCCGTGTAAGCGTATTCCTGCTCCCAAACCCCTAACCGTTTATAAGGACAAGCACGCCACTGTAATACTTGTGACCATACCTCAAGTTGCTCTAATAAGTATTGCGAAGCTAACGAAATAGCAGACACGCGCAAATCGAGCGCTTGCTTAGCCTCAAATTTTTTAGGCTCATATTGTTCAACTAAAGCAACGGTTAAACCTAATTGAGCCAAGGCTAAAGCACTAGCTGCGCCAACCATACCGCCACCGATAACGACGCAATCGAAATGTTTCATAGTACATTAATTTCTATACAGGTCTAATGCTACTTATTGTAACCAAGAGGTGAAGTTAAACCTATAAAATACTTTACTTATTTCAATAAAATACGCTTGCTTAAACTACTTATTCAGCTATATTTAAAAAGCTTTGTTTTTAAGCACTTCACTATTTAATCACTTTACATTGTAAAAAAGGAAAGATTATGACCGCAATAAAAAAAGAAGAGTTAGTAGTACATGATGATATAAAAATTGTTTATGATATGACGGAAAAGCCCAATAGAACTCACTTAAAAGCACATCAAGACAGAGCGGTAATCGCTAACATACGCGCCGATTTAGTACTACCTTCAAATAAAATTTTAACGGTAGATATAGATTTTGATACCACAAGTGGCTACCATAACAACGCAATAATGGTAATGGACGACTTTGGCGTGGAAATGATCGCTACAGCGTTTGAATCAAAATACTCTAAGGAAGCTGCTGATAAAGTGCGTCAGGCATGGGCAGAAAAACAATATAGTGACTCACCAAGAAAACCAACTTACCTACTGGTACAAAAGCCAACCACAACGGAAGGCACTCCGCAAGTATTTGCCGTCTGTGGTGATAAAGATCATGACAACAACATTACTCCTGCAAGTATTATTTAGCGATATAAAAAAAACCACTTTTTTTCGTCTGAATAAATTTATTAAGCAACTTAGTCCGTTGCTTTTTTTATTATTTTCTTTAAATACCTTGTTTTCCGCCTCAGCTATTGCTGAACAAAAAACTTTTTTTAACCAAACAGCTCAAATCACCTCTCTTTTACAAGATAAAAAAGACTTTATCTGGCTGTCTGGGCAAAATGGCTTATACCGCTTTGACGGTATGAAAACCATACTTTTTTCAAATAAAGAAGAGGGCTGGTCAATCCCTTTTACTTGGATACACAACATTTCAGAAAAAGAGAACCACCTACTTATTTCAACTGAAACAAGCGGGTTATGGCTATTTGATACTACAACTGGTAAAACCCAGCGCATTAATATTAACGCGGCAACAAACACCTTTTACCGAGCACTGCACCATAAAAATAGCTATTATGTCATCAGTATGGGGCCTCAACACCTTTATCGTTACGACATCACGACAGGTAAAACCGCATTAATTGCCAAAAACATTAATAATAATCACTTGTTTGCTAGCGAAAACAGGGTTTATTTTAACAATAATAATGAGTTATATTTCCTAGATACGAGTCAAAACAGTAATAAAGTGCAAAAAAATGATGCTGTCAGTGAAAAAATAATTGCGGCAACGAGTATCAAAAACACGGTAATAATAGCGAGCGAAAAGCACTTATTCTCTATTAACGATAATGGTAAAATGATTCAAAAGTCGATTATTTCGCCAATTACTGCCATTACCCCACACAATAATCAAAACGCTATTTTTTCTGTTAACCTTTTGGGAAAAATAACCAAACGAGAGTTAACTACCCTAAATGAGTTGGATAATAACTTTCCAAACGTTGCTAAAATCAAATATCAGTTATTACTTCATGATAATTCAGGTGTGTTATGGCTAAGTAATAACAAAAAAATACAACAACTAGCCGAAGCAAAAGTAAAAAATCATCTTGCTATTTTTGACACTAAATTTAATGCTATTGAAACTGAAGTTTATCAAGATGAATTATACCTTGGTAGTTATGGTGAAGGTTTACATACTTTTTCATCTCTCACCAAGCAAAAGCTTTTATCTATTGCAAATATTAATCATAAATTATCAAGTAAAGCAAAAAAAATTAATGATTTATTAGCGATAGAACAAGAGCTATTTATGGCGACATTTGACGGTTTATGGCGTTACAATAAAAATAGTGCTCAAATCCAAAAAGTTAACTTGTTTTTTGAAGACGATAATTTAAGTGATCTTATTTTACTTAAAATCAGGCGTAAAAAAAACTTACTCTATATCGCTGCCGATGGGCAAGGGTTAATTATTTATGATCTGAATAAAAAAAATGTGATTCAACACCTAAGTAAAAGTACAGGCTTAAGCTCAGGTGAAGTGATTGATGTTTTACCGTTAGCTAATGGCGATATTTGGTTAGCAACGGCTACGGGCGTTGATATTGTCAATGGACAAACAGCACGAAACATTGTCAAACAAAGCAGTTCAAAATTTATATCCTTGTTGTTAGCTGATGACAAAGTTTTTGTCTCAACAAAAGGCGATGGTATACAAGCTTATAATCGACAAGGAAATTTATTGGCTCATTTTGCCAAAGGAATAAACTTTAACTATATGTCTTTAATCGATGGGCGCATATTCGCTTCAGCAAAACCAGGGCTTTATAAAATAAACCCTGCAAATTATCAATTTTCAATGATGCCTAATACTAGTGACTTTTCTTTTACTGATAACGCCCTTCTCTTTAATGATTCTTTACATATTGCTAACAGCACTGGCATATTACATTTACCTAGAATAGCGGCACCAACGTTTCATCCTAAGGTTTATATTAGTAAAACGACTGTTTCAGGTAACTCTTATTTGCTAAACAAAGCTATTCAAGTTAATAGTGGTAATGATGTCATCACGTTAGATTTAGCTAGTTTAGATTATCGCCCTGGGATTACCAAGCAGTACCAATACACTCTCAATAGCAACAAATGGCATCAAATTAATGGTAACCAATTAACCTTAACAGGGTTAGCTTCTGGTGATTATCACATTGAAATAATGGCAACCAATAGTTTAGGTCAATGGAGTAAATATAAAGCGTTCACTGAAATTAATGTTGCCTTTCCTTGGTATTGGACCCCACAAATACGGTTAGTTTACGGTGTAAGTTTGTTTGGTATCTTTTTTCTAACAGCTTGGCTGCTTTATTTACGCAGTAAATCCATTAGCCACATTCACGGTATTTTGCAAAGTGACATTAATAATTATGGTAAAACCAGTATGCAAGTTAAACGCAATTTAACCGTGGCTCTTGCTTTAATTAACGAACATGACATCAAGAAGGGCAAATTGTTATTGCAACGCTGTGTTGATGATCTTAATGAACAACAAAAATCATCTGAGCCAAATTCATTAAACGGTAACTCGTTAACCGAAGCCGTGCCTTTTTTAGCCGAGTATCTACATAATAAGTATCAAGTAAAATTATCTTATCAATTTGAACTTAAAGGAAATGAGCTTGATTATGAGTTGCAGGCAGATCTTTATCGAGTAATATTTGAAGCAATTACTTCCGCAATATTAAATGGTAGTGGCCGCAGTTTTAAAGTGGTTTTACAAAAATTCAAAAGTAAAATATGGCTAAATATCAGCGATGACAGCCAAAGTTTCATACATTTTAATAGCAAAATCAACTTTGATATTTCTATGTATTATATTCGTCAAATAGTCAGTAAACATAACGGTTCTATCAATACTTTTAATGAACAAGGTAACGCAAGTCAACTGGTTTTAAGCCTACCTGTTTTACATAGAAATTAATTTCATCTAAAACAATGGGGTTCTACTCGAAATTCTACTTTATTTAATATAAAATACGCCTCCTTTTATCGGCATCTCCGTTAACGCTAAGTTTAAGTTAGGCGTAACAAAGGTCGATTTCAATCGTTAAACAAATGCGCAAGAGTAAAAAAATGAGTAAAAAGCTATATATCAAAACTTGGGGCTGTCAAATGAACGAGTATGACTCGCAAAAAATGGCCGAATTATTAGACTCAACCCATGGTTTTGTACTAGCACAAGAAGCAGAAGATGCTGATGTGATCTTGCTTAATACTTGTTCTATCCGTGAAAAAGCGCAAGAAAAAGTTTTTCATCAGCTTGGCCGCTGGAAGAAATTAAAAGACCACAAACCCGATTTAATTATAGGTGTTGGTGGCTGTGTCGCGTCTCAAGAAGGTGAAGCTATTCGCCAACGTGCGCCCTTTGTTGATATGATTTTTGGCCCACAAACACTACATCGTTTACCTGAAATGTTAAATCAGCTTCAACGAAGTGCTAGCCCAATAGTTGATGTAAGCTTTCCTGAAATTGAAAAATTTGACCGCTTACCTGAACCTACCGCTGATGGACCAAGCGCTTTTGTTTCTATAATGGAAGGTTGTAGCAAGTACTGCACTTTTTGTGTAGTGCCTTATACTCGCGGTGAAGAAGTAAGCCGTCCCCTTGATGATGTTTTGTATGAAATAGCACAACTTGCTGAACAAGACGTACGTGAAGTTAACTTACTAGGTCAAAATGTTAATGCCTATCGTGGCGAAATGCATGATGGCAGTATTTGTCGCTTTGCTGATTTAGTCCGTTTAGTGGCCACCATTGATGGTATTGACAGGATTCGCTATACCACTTCACACCCCGTTGAATTCACTGATGATATTATTGATGCTTATAGGGACGTACCTGAGTTAGTCAACCATTTGCACCTACCAGTACAAAGCGGTTGTGACCGAATTTTAACGCAAATGAAACGCGGTCACACCACACTTGAGTATAAATCGCAAATTAGAAAATTGAAAAAAGTTCGCCCTGAATTATGTATGTCTTCTGACTTTATCATTGGTTTTCCCGGTGAAAGCGATGCTGATTTTATGGATACGATGAGCTTAATTGAAGCTATTAATTTTGATTTAAGCTTTAGTTTTATTTACAGTGCACGTCCCGGCACGCCTGCCGCTGATTTGCCTGATGACATTAGCGATGCTACCAAAAAACAGCGTTTACACAAGTTACAAGATAAAATTACTCAACAAGCGTTACGCATCGCCAGACAAATGCTTAATACCGAACAACGCATTTTAGTTGAAGGACCATCAAAAAAGAATCCAATGGAGCTACGCGGAAAAACTGAAAATAACCGTACCGTTAACTTTGTTGCGCCACATTCGGTTATAGGACAATTTGTTGATGTGAAAATTACCGATGTTTATGCAAACTCCTTACGTGGGGAATTAGTTCGCCAAGAAAACGAGATGGGATTACGCATCGCTCATTCTCCTGCAGATATTTTAGCAAACAATCATCATAAAATATCCAAGTCGGTAATTAATAATATTGATGAGTTAGGTGTTGGCACATACACCCCATAGACTACCCTAGATGAAATGGAAAACATTTTGACCACAAAATCAAGCGAAAAAATAAGTACACAAAAAAAGCATCAATTAACCCTAGAGCCGGTAGATAACATGCGTCAGGCTAATTTATGTGGGCCAATGGATGATCATCTAAAAACGATTGAACGCCGTTTAGGGGTTGAAATTAATTATCGCGGTAACCAATTTACAATATTAGGAAAAGATGCTAACTGCTTAGCTGTTATCAATTTATTAAAAAATTTATACTTAGAAACATCCACAGTACAAGGGCAAACCAAGCACGTCAGCGCTGAAATGGTGCACCTTGGTATACTTGAAGCAAATATTTTAGAACAAGATAGCTCGAGCACCGCCGCAACTCGCAGTAAAGAAGCCTCAGAGTTAGGGGCTAACTATGAAAAAATGGTAACTATTAAAACCAAACGCGGCACAGTAAAACCACGCAATGGCAATCAGCAGTCTTACGTGCAAAACATCATTACTAACGACATTAGTTTTGGTGTTGGCGTTGCTGGCACAGGGAAAACATACCTTGCCGTAGCTTGCGCTGTAGACGCACTAGAGCGCCAAGAAGTTCGCCGAATTTTATTAACCCGACCAGCCGTAGAAGCTGGTGAAAAATTAGGTTTTTTACCCGGCGATATATCGCAAAAAATAGATCCCTACTTAAGACCACTTTATGACGCTTTATTTGAAATGTTAGGCTTTGAGCGTGTTGAAAAGCTAATTGAGCGTAATGTTATAGAAATTGCACCCTTAGCATATATGCGGGGTAGAACCTTAAATGATGCTTTTATCATTCTCGATGAAAGCCAAAATACCACCGTTGAGCAAATGAAAATGTTCTTAACCCGTATTGGTTTTAATTCTCGCGCGGTTATCACCGGGGATATAACTCAAGTTGACTTGCCTCGCCATCAACAATCGGGTTTACGCCATGCCATTGAAGTATTACAAAATATTCAGGGCATTAGTTTTAATTTTTTCCAAGCTAAAGATGTAGTTCGCCATGCCGTTGTTGCCAGAATTGTCGAAGCTTATGAATCATATGAACAAAAATTAAACCGAGAAAAACAAAATAAAAAAAACCAACAAAGTGATAGTAATCAATGACCCATATTGTTGATATACAAAATGTTTGTGATTCAAAAGAACTTCCCTCTGCTGAACTTTTTCAACAATGGGTTGATGCGGCATTAACCGCTGTTACCAAACAAAAGTTTGAGTTAACACTTCGTTTGGTGAATTGTGATGAAAGCCAGCAGCTTAACAAAAAATATCGACAAAAAGATAAAGCAACTAATGTTTTATCTTTTCCTTTTGAAGTACCAAAAGGAATTGATCTTAATTTACTGGGCGATTTAGTGATTTGTACTCAAGTGGTTGAACAAGAAGCTAAAGCTCAAAATAAAGCCATATTTGATCATTGGGCACATATGGTAATACATGGGTGCTTGCATTTGTTAGGATATGATCATATAAACGACAATGATGCGTTTGAGATGGAAGCGCTAGAAGTAGAAATTCTAGCCCAGCTCACCATTGCTAATCCATATAAATGAAATTAAATATAGCTAACTAAATACAGTTAACTAAACACAATAAACTAAGTAATAGGAAATTTAAAAGCTCTATGAGCGATGACAATCCCCGCCCAAGTAACGGCTCAAACAAAAAATCACTGTTGAATAGAATTATTCAAGCATTTCGTCCTGAGCCGAGAAATAAAAATGACTTAGTTGATGTCTTAACCGGTGCTCAAAGCCGTGAACTCATCAACCCTGAAACCAAACAAATGCTTGAAGGGGTGTTAGAAGTATCGAATATGCGTGTTCGCGATATTATGATCCCTCGCTCCCAAATGGTTATTATTGATAGGAACCATACTCTTGATGAATTTTTACCGATAATTTTAGAATCTGGCCATTCACGTTTTCCCGTAGTGAATGAAGATATTGACCATGTTGATGGTATTTTATTAGCAAAAGATTTACTCGCTTTTAGCTTCAATTCTTCTGGTTTGAACGTTAATGAAAGTGAGTTTAGCTTAAATGACATTATTCGCCCCGCTATCATAGTACCCGAAAGTAAAAAAGTAGAGCCATTATTAAAAGAGTTTCGCTCTAATCGTTATCATATGGCGTTGGTAGCAGATGAGTATGGTGGTATTTCTGGGGTAATAACCATTGAAGATATTCTTGAGCAAATTGTTGGCGAAATAGAAGATGAAACCGATGATGACATTGAAGACGATATCAAGGTACTAGCGGGTAATGTTTACTTGGTTAAAGCGTTAACAGAGCTTGCCGACTTTAATGAATATTTTAACTGTCAATTTGACGAGAAATCAGCGGATACTATCGCTGGTATAATTTTACAGCAACTTAACCATATGCCGAAAAAAGGTGAGCAAGTATCCATAGGCCATTTTAATTTTAAAGTGGTCGCCACCGAAACCCGATGTATGCAGATGTTACAAGTAACGGTTGCCAAGCAACATAAAATCAATGGAAAAGTGAGTGACTAAATTTTTTTTTAGCTCCCTGTTTGCTCGCTTGAAAAATATCCTAAGCAATAAAGAATATTGGCTCTGTTTTAGCGCAGGGTTAAGCTTAGTTTTGGCTTATGCGCCTTTTTCACAGTGGTACTTAGCACTTTTTGTACCGGCAATTGTCTTTCATAAACTGCAGCAACAAACACCAAAAAAATCAGCAAAACTGCTTGGAGCATTCGCTTTTGGCTGGTTTGCTAGTGGTATCAGTTGGGTTCATGTCAGTATCGATCAATTCGGTGGTTTACCCTTGGTGATTTCTTTAACATTAATGCTACTGCTTTGTCTTTATTTAGCATTATTTCCTGCCTTGGCTGCTTACCTAACCGCTCGATTTTCTAAAAACCAGCAACTGAATTTATGGCTATTACCGTCTTTTTGGCTTATTAGCGAATATTTACGTAGCGTGGTACTAACTGGTTTTCCTTGGTTATCACTGGGTTATAGCCAAATAGATAGTCCGCTGGCAAGTTTTGCACCTGTCATTGGCGAAGTGGGCGTAACAGCCTTAGTTATTGTTATAAATATTTGTTTAGTGAAAATATTCAATGCGATAAAGCTTAGTAATAACAGAACTATCATTCTGCCGGTAACCCTTGTTTTTGTAATCAGCCTATTAAGTTACATCTTTACAAAAATCACTTGGGTACAAACAACAGGAGCAACTACTAAAGTTGCTTTAGTACAAGGTAACATCGCGCAATCAATAAAATGGGCACCGGAGCAAGAGTGGCCAACTATGCTTAAGTACTTAGATCTTAGCAGAGTCCATTACGATGCTGATATAATCATTTGGCCTGAGTCAGCTATTCCGGCAATGGAGCCTGCAGTACAAGACTACCTAACAACAGTAAACCGCTCCGCGTTATTGAATGATAGTGCCATCATTACTGGCATTCAAAATTATAATTTTGAGAGCAAAGAGTATTTTAATAGCTTAATTGTGTTAGGTAAAAAACAAAGTGATGATGAACAAGGTTATTACTACAATCACAGCAATCGTTATTCAAAAAGCCATTTATTGCCCATTGGCGAATTTGTGCCTTTTCAAGAGTGGTTACGCCCCTTAGCACCTTTTTTTAATTTACCTATGTCCTCCTTTAGTAGCGGTCATTATGTGCAAAAAAACTTAATGGC
Source organism: Colwellia sp. (assembly GCA_016765685.1). Taxonomy (GTDB): domain Bacteria; phylum Pseudomonadota; class Gammaproteobacteria; order Enterobacterales; family Alteromonadaceae; genus Colwellia. The sequence continues at coordinate 16,311 of JAESPR010000070.1, forward strand.
TAAAAGCTTACACTTCTTACCATTACTCTGCTTTGAAATAGCCTTTCCTCACCAGTTAGCAGCAAACTTAACCCAGCAGACAAACTTGTTGTTAACGGTTAGTAATGATGCTTGGTTTGGTAATTCTCATGGACCACATCAGCATATGGAAATTGCGCGTATGCGTGCCTTAGAGTTTGGTAGGCCGTTATTACGGGCAACCAATAATGGCATCACAGCGGTGGTTGATCACAGAGGTAATTTTATCGCTCGTATTCCACAGTTTGAAGAGCGAGTATTGAAAGTAGAGGTGCCATTAGTTGTCGGTGAGACACCTTATAGCCAATGGCCCAGATTAATTTTATTATTAATGGTTTTAATACCGCTAACACTTGTTAAGGCAAATAAGTGTTAGCGGTATTAAATTCGTTACTCTCAACTGCGATTAGCCTTGTTTAGGATGTAAACTAACTTTGTTTCGGCCATTCTCTTTCGAGTGATATAGTGAAGCATCTGCACATTCTATCCAAGCTTCATAGTTTTTAATACTGGGGTCTACTTCAGCCACACCAAGGCTAATAGTGTACTTCAGCTCAATATCATTATATTTCACCACCGCAGCCTCTACCTTTCTTCGTAAACGTTCAGCGAAAACATAAGCATTTTTCAACGACGTATCAGCGAGTAAAATGGTAAACTCTTCTCCCCCATAACGCCCTGAAATATCAGTTTCGCGCACATGTTCACGAATTAATGCTGAGATATGACGAATGACTTCATCACCGGCCATATGCCCATAACTATCATTAACATTTTTAAAATGATCGATATCTATCATTACTAACGAACTAGAATGTTGACTACGCATCCAACGTTTGTATTCTGCTTGCAAACAATTTTCCCAGTGAGTACGGTTGAATAGCCCCGTTAAACCATCTGTTTGGCTCAAAATAGCAAGCTCTTCATTAACTTTTTCTAAATTCATTTTATGTATAGCATTATCAGTTACATCATAAACAAGCAGACATAAATGACTAACAACACCGGTAGAAGAAAGTAGCGGAATAAAAGTGGTATTTTGATACATAAAATCTGCACTACCGGTCACGGGGCGATAGCTCTCAAACTTAAATAAATAAGGTCGTTGTTCCCAAATAGTAAAGGCTTTATTTTTTAATAAAAAAACTGATTCAGCTTTACGTTTAAACCAGTCTTGGGGGATTTCATCAAACAAGTCAAATAAGGATTGATCCTTAACTTCTCTTGGCAATAAACCACTATGATTTTCCATAAAGCCATTAAAAATTTGCACCTTATAGTCTTTATTTAAAACCACCAAACCAACATCAATGTTGTGAAGCATCTCCATTAACCAATGTAATTCATTTAATTGTGACGTTTCTAATGACATGGACAATCCCATTTTTAGGTAAAAGTACTCTAAGTGAAAGCTTAAATTTAATCTAACAAATAAGACAACTTATTATTGAGTGTTAACATAGAGCGTTCGGTAAACAATAATAATAAGTCACACTTAATTGGATAATTTTCAATACTATAGCTAATTTCTATGGCTAATGTTTTTTTCCATTGATTCGCATTATTGGCAATCAACTCTGATATTTTTCGATGCTGCCCTAAGACTACGGGATGACCTTGGCTAAAATCAATATCGAGTTGCTCTGAAATACCTTTTAAACATGCACCAATTAACACATTAGCTAAATCCATCAATAATTCTAACTCTGTGCCTTCATCTTCGTCATATTGATAATTCATTAAAGAAGCCATATCTTTAAAACTTGAATCATTGAGAATAAGCAACGCTTCTCCTGAAATCCCTGCGCTGATAAAACCTTGGCAAATGCCCGATGTGCTCTCATTTGCTTCCACATCTTTCAGCGCCATTTTAATTTCACTTACTTCAATAAAATTCACATTCGGTATTGGTAACTCGACAAAAACATTAAGTAAACGTGCTAATAAATCCCCTGCCCGCCCCATAGCTACATTAGCAATTTCTTGATAGCAATCACGTAATTCAGCCGACAAGGTCAGCTCAGGTTCATTTCTAGGGGCTAAAGTATCAACAGGGGTAACTTTTAATGGCGCTGTTGATACTTTTGTTGGCACAATGTCATTCAGGTGTGCACTGTCAACAGCGACATTTTTACTCTCGTTTTGGTGATCATCTTTGGTAAACACACCGTAAGCCAGTAAAACTTCAGTTAACTTTTCTTTATTAACCGGTTTTTTAATAAAATCTAAAGCTCCTAAACCCGTTACACGCTTGTGCGCTTCAGGTTGAATATCACCAGAAATCACAATGGTTAAGGTGGGTAAGTCTTGCTCTAAAATAGCTTCAAGTACTTGATAACCATCCATCACAGGCATATTTAGATCAAGCAACAAAACATCACCTTTACCGGCTTTTATTGCTTCTACACCCTCAGCACCATTGGTTGCAAAACTAATATCGACATCCCAATCATCGGGTAATGAACGAGCAACTTGCTTGCGCGCCATATTTGAATCATCACAAATAAGTAACTTAGTTGACATAAAGAGCATCACCTTTGAAAAAATAAAATTTCACGACAAAAAGATTTCCGTTTAACTGTAGCGTTAATTCTTTCATATTAATAATAACAATAGGTTATTCTTTAACATCTTTACAAATATTTTCATGAAAAAAATAATACAGAAATTAAATAATAAAAGCGGTACACTTAGTTTTTCCCCTAATTATCTCAATTAATAATGAATTCATCACCCTTAAACACACTATTATTTTCTTTTTTTTTGACAAGCATTGCCTTAACTTTCAATGTTAAAGCATCGAACCAAGAAAGTTTAACACAAACAACAAATCTAGTTAAAGCCAATGACAAATACGTAACCTTACTTGGTACTCAAGTGGCTATCGGCGCACAAGCGCCAAACTTTAAGGTAGTTGATAAAAACTTTGCCCCGGTGCAACTATCTGACTTTAAAGGGCAAACCATTTTAATTTCAGTGGTTCCCAGTTTAGATACCGGTGTTTGCTCTTTACAAACCAAACGTTTTAACGAAGAAGCATCTAAATTACCTAAAAATATTACCTTGTTAACCATCAGTAATGATTTACCTTTTGCCCAAAAACGTTTTTGTAAAGTTGAACAGGTTGATCAAATAAAAGTGCTGTCTGATTCAGTTTGGCGTAACTTTGGTGAAAACTATGGTTTGATCATTAAAGATATGGGTTTGTTAACCCGCGCTATTTTCATTATTGATAACCAGGGAAAAGTAAAATATAAAGAATTAGTCGCTAATATTTCACAACACCCTGATTACGAAAGCGCACTAAAAGCTGTCCAAAATATTGCTCCTGTTATTTTAATTAAAAGCAATACGACTGAAGGTAAAGAGCCAGTCAAAGAAAAAATATAAAAAATCAAAATTATAAAATTATAAAATTATAAAATTATTTTTACTTATTTCCCTTGAAAAATCCAAAGCCAGACCCATCTTTAATTATGTAGTCGCCATTAGGGGCTACATAATACCAAGTGGATTAATTAATTGCCCATTTAGCAAAAAATCAACCCTATTGGTATTAACTCATTGCCTGTTCGTAACACCTAGTTTTAGGTCAGAAAGGCAGCATTATTTTATCAATGAGTCTCGCTTAGTTTTCTATATCGCGTTTTGTAAAACACTTCTATGCAACCTAGTTGGTAAAAGTAACAAAGCAGAGAAATCAAAAGCATCCTCTCTTATTGCTTAAAATAATATTATTATTGCTATTTATTAGGATATTTTATTATGCGTACATCAACAGATTTCAGCCCACTTTATCGTTCATTTATCGGTTTTGACCACTTAGCCGGTTTAATTGACAAAGCATCTCGCGCTGACAAACAATCTTCATACCCTCCGTACAACGTTGAGCTACTTGGTGAAGATCAGTACAGAATAACCATGGCTGTTGCTGGCTTTAGCGAGCAAGATATCGATATAGAATCAAAAGAGAATAGTTTGGTTATCATTGGTACTAAAGCAGCAAGTGCCAACAGCACTAACAACACTCAACAAAATAAAACGGAACGAAAGTTTCTCCATCAGGGCATTGCCGAACGAAATTTTGAACGAAAGTTCCAATTAGGCGAACATGTTAAAGTAATAGGTGCTTTTATGGAAAACGGTCTATTACATGTAGATTTACAAAGAGAAATTCCAGAAGCTTTAAAATCTCGAAAAATAGCTATTAATGGTAAGAGTTTGCTACCCGAAAGTTAATTACATCGTTCATGTTTCCCTTTTGTTTATGTTGTTTTGCCTAGTCACTGACTAGGCTTTTTTATGTACGGTATATCGTGGTGTCAAGTCGTTACAGAGGTGTAACGTATTCGATAATGCAGGAACATATTGTCCTGATGACTAATACCAATCAGATTAATTAATGGTTCAAATTTTAATGAGGGTAAATTTTCAAGAACAAGGCGCTTGATTGACTAATAGCTGGCTATTAGGATTGAAAGCAACAATGTTATTGGATATTTAAGCCATTTAAAAAGATCACTTAGTTAGTCTGGTTGGTATAAGGTAAGAAAATACAAAATGACTACCATCACTGTATTTCATTTATCAACAATAAAGAGTAATTTAAGTTATGTACTAATATTCTACAAATTGAAACTTGCGTCGAAGGTCTATTAACTTTATTAGTTAATAGACCGCTAACCATAAACCAAGTGAATGTTTGAATTCGAAAACAAAATCGCTCTTACATGTTTTAATAGCAAAGAGCTGTTGTTGAATTTAGTAATTATTGCTGTTTGTTTTTCATCATGCGACCTTGCTCTACTTTCCACTCTCTGTCTTTAATATCAGCACGTTTGTCGTGCTCCTTTTTACCTTTACCGAGATAAAACTCTAGTTTTACCCAGCACTTTTTCCAATACATCGCAGTAGCAATAAGAGAAAAACCGTTGCGCTCAACCGCGCCAGTAAGTTTATCGAGCTCTCTACTATTAAGCAGTAGCTTACGGGGACGCACTGGATCACAAACTACGTGGCTAGAGGCTGATATTAGCGGATGAATTTCAGCACCGACTAAATAAGCTTCTCGATCTTTTATGTGTACGTAGCAGTCGGAAATATTCACTTTTCCGGTACGAATACTTTTAATTTCCCAGCCTTGCAAGCTCATGCCTGCTTCAAACTTATCGGTTAGGGTATAGTTGTGCCTAGCCTTTTTATTTAAAGCGATAGTATTACTGTTTGATTTGTTCTTTGATTTTTTCTTTGCCATTATTTTTTCCATTATTATTCGCGGCTATTATACGGGGAAAAGTATGCTTTTAAATGAGAATTTTCTCTTTAATAGAAAAATCATCAGAATAATGCGCTTGTTTGTGTGTTTTGGTATGATATTGCTATGTTATTATCAGAGTTATCAATAAGAATGCCATCCATAAGTCGTAGTGCACTGGTTATGTACAGTGTTGAGCAAATGTTTCAGTTAATAAATGATATACTTGCTTATCCTCAATTTTTACCGGATTGTAGCAATAGTAAAGTTATCTTTGAAGATGAAAATTCAGTGACAGCTTCATTGTTAATTTCTAAAGCAGGATTAAAGAAGTGGTTTACGACTAAAAACACTTTTATTTCTAATCAGCAAGTACAACTAGAACTCGTTGATGGACCGTTCAGTAAACTGCAAGGTCGGTGGTTATTAACACCTTTGTCTGAAGACGCATGTAAAGTAAGTTTAGAACTTGAGTATGAGTTCTCAAATAAAATGTTTGATCTAGCTTTTGGTCGAATATTCAATAATTTAACCAATAATATGGTGCAAGCTTTTACCCAAAGAGCTAAAGAGGTATATGGAGTGAAAGTTTAAATGCCAGCAATGAATACTCAAAGTGAAACAATTCAAATTGAAGTGGCTTATGGCCTTGCTCATAAACAAAAACTGCTGTCTTTGTATGTCAATCTGGGAACGACCGTGGCACAAGCTATTACGGAGTCAGGCATGTTGACTTTGTTTCCTGAAATTAACCTGAGTGTAAATAAGGTTGGTATTTGGAATAAAGCGGTTAAGTTATCAAATATTTTATCAAACCTTGATAGGATAGAAATTTATCGACCTTTAATTGCTGACCCTAAAGAAGTTAGAAAACGCCGTGCTGAAAAGGCCAAACGTGAAGGTAGAGCTGATAAAACGACCGGTGGCCGAGTTAATCCCTTAGCCAAAAAATCAGAATATAATAAATAATGACTATAAAGAGTAAGCCCAGCATGTGCTGGGCTTATGTTTTCATTTCAAAACTTGTTTGAAAATAAATCATTTAGTTGTTTATTTATACAAGCCTTGCTGTCTATCTTCGATGGCTTCACGCCAACCACCTAACCATTGTGATTTGATAGCTGTACTTTGGTAAGGGCAATGTTCTTTAGAACGTCCAGATATACCTGCTTGGTAACCTCGTGTATGAGCCCTGTCTTGGCGGTCTCGTTTTTGCCTATTCATCATTAATGCACGCTCCTTTATTATTATCACTCTCACATTAAAAGTTAGTCAATAAAGAGTAAAAAAACAATGTTGAGAGTAGGGTTTTTCAGCAAAACTAATTAAGCTTTTGATTGATGGTGATATTTAATTAAATTTTTATTTCTATCTGAAGTGAAAAAAGCACCATTAAGGTGCTTTTTCAAATTTTAAAGGGTAAAAGCTTAGCTGAAAAACCTACGACGTAGGCCAAATAGCGCCATAATCGATAAAACACCACTAACACTGATACTGGCACCTTTGCGAATAACTTTATCTTCTTCTTCAGCCGTACAAACCTCACCGTCTTCAGGCATTGGTGTCAAGCTAATGGCTCGTACTACATCTTCTTGTAGTGGCGCACCATTTTCATCTAACATTATGTCACCTTTGGCATCACGGCGATCAACTTTAACAACGGCCGTTGCTGAAATCATGCCAGCATCATTAATACCACGAGCTTCTAAAATATCGTAGCTTAAACGTAATGGGCATGGAATAGTATCGTTAAGGTTGGTAATAATATCATTATTCATATCGTAGACAAATGCGGCCGTTCTCCGAGGGTTTTGAGCACTTTGATTATGGGTTTCAATTTCGCCCTCACCTACCATTAAGCCACTGTTATTGATAGCGCGCACTGTGCTATTGGAGCCAGTAAAAAAGTCGTCAGGGTTAACCATGTTTATTTCGTCTTTAGGCACACTAGTATCAACATAGAAAAACTTTTGTACAGGCCTGCCACTTACTGCTTTAGTAATATGCCCAACAGCAATACCTGCATCGTTGATGTCATAAGCTCTTGAACCCGCTTTGTCTTTGTGGTCACCAGTAAGATCGATAACCTCACCGTTTTTATAAACTACCGCGAATTGAAATCGTCTAATTTCATCAACAGCAGGGGTTGTGACGGTTTCGTTATCCCACCCATCGGCATAACCTACCACAACGCCATTATTGTTAACGGCAAGTGCATAACTTGAATAAGAACGAAGATCGTCAGGGTGTGGTGTCACTAATAGCCCTAATTTCTCAATTACAGGTGAGCCATTAGACGCTAATGTCGCTTTCAGTGCCATAGAGTGATAAACGTCAACGGTAGACCTTAGTTGAGTTTCTGCAATACAAACTTCTAATGTCATAGTTCCAGGGACTTTATCTGGATCTGCACAGCCTCCGGTTTCATCTTCAATAAAATTAACAAAGCCTTGGGCTAGTTTATAACTGCTAAAACCTACAGCAATGCCAGTCTCGTTGACATCCATCACCGCCGATGTACCGCCACCATATTGTGTTTCAAAAGGAATTACTTGGTGAATTTGGGCACCCTGATTATAAGAGAAAAAACCTCTGATACCATATTCTCTTAACCAAAAGGTATGTTCAACGCCTTCTGCATCGGTAAAAAGTTCACTAGGTAGGTAAGGAGCAGTCGCTGTACCGTAAGAGATTCCACTGTTAGTTATACCACTGACAATATCAATGGTTGAGCGGGTTAGCGTATTACTATCGGTAAAGGTTTCATCCCATAGGGTATAATCTTCGGTAATACCACCAATATTAGTCATCGCAATGGTATCGCCCACTTTTTGATACGCTATATCACGCCCTTTACCCAATGTACCCGTGTCTTGTAACCACAAGACGACCCAAGCTAAATCGTTGGGGGTAGGATTGCCAGCTTTTAAGGCATCGAAATCTTCAATTTCATTGAGGCCAAAAACTCTCAAGTAACTACTAAAGGCGTAATTAAGAACATCATTAAAATCATCATCGTCAAGGTACTGAAACTGCACTGGAAAATTATACAGTTGGGTGCCTGATATAGCCATGTCACCCGTGATGTTTTGCTGTTGAGCATAGGTGTGTTTTAGCTTGCTAGTTTCGCCTTGATCTACTATTTGGTAGGTAGCGGCATTAACACTACTAATAACAGGTAAACTTAATGCGCTGCTAATACTTAACGCAATGATATTTTTTACTATTTTACTCATTCTACTACTTAACTCTTTATTTATTGTTGGAATCAGTTCCAACCCACATTGGTTAAAGCTCATCTAATTCTTGCCATCTTGAGTAGGCAAGGTCGAGTTTTGACTCATTTTCACTAAGCTGGTTCAATATTCTTTTAGTTTCTTGCTCATTTTTGCTAAAAAAATCACTTTTATTCACTTGTTCTTGCAAATTCGCTACTGCAGTTTCTAAGTTATCAATTATTTCTGGTAATTCTGTCAACTCTTTAGTTTCTTTAAAAGAAAGTTTTTTTCTGGCTGCAGTTAACATTTCTGTTTTAACAGTAGTCGTGATGTTTTTTTGTACAGATTTTTTGTTTGCCAGCAACATTTTCTGCTGACGTTCTTCTTGATATGCTAAATAATTATCAACATCATCGTAACCGCCAACTATCTGGTTAATATGGCCGGTGCCATCAAAATACAAGCAAGTATTAACACAGTTATTAACAAAATCACGATCATGGCTGACTAAAATAACGGTTCCAGCGTAATTTGCAACTACTTCTTCTAATAGCTCTAAGGTTTCTATGTCTAAATCATTGGTTGGTTCATCCATAATGAGCAAATTACTAGGGCGTAAAAATAGCCTTGCTAGTAATAAGCGGTTCTTTTCACCACCTGATAATGCACGCACTGGAGTTCGAGCACGTTTGGGGCTAAAGAGAAAGTCTTGTAAGTAACCAAGTACATGGCGAGATCGGCCATTAACCATCACTTCTTGTTTACCTTCACCGACAATTTCTTGTACGGTTTTGTTTAGATCTAGTGCTTCACGATGTTGATCAAAATAGGCTATTTCTAAATTAACCCCTGAGCGCATTTTACCACTTGTCGCTTTAAGGTTTTCCATTATCAGCTTTATTAAGGTTGATTTACCTGTGCCATTAGCACCAATAAAAGCGAGCCTGTCGTTACGGTTAATCAATAAGTTTAGTTTGTTAATAACCACCTTGTTATCAAAAGCTACTGTAACATCTTCCGCTTCAAATACCAGCTTGCCTGAACGCTCACCTTGGCTAATGTTCATGGTACTTTGATTACGTACTTCACGGCGTGCTGTTCGCTCTAACCGCAATTTTTCTAAGGAACGAACTCGACCTTCATTACGGGTGCGACGTGCTTTTACACCTTGACGGATCCAAACTTCTTCTTCCGCTAATTTTTTATCAAATAAAGAATTTTGTTGCAACTCTACTTGTAAATCATGCTGCTTTTGTTCGATATATAAATCGTAATCTCCGGGGTAGCTTTTTAGCTGACCACGGTCAAGATCTAAAATACGGGTAGATAAACCACGAATAAAAGCTCTGTCATGGCTGATAAAAGTAATAGTGCCGGTAAAGTCTTTTAAAAACTTTTCAAGCCATAACACACTTTCAATATCTAAATGGTTGGTTGGCTCATCAAGTAATAAAATATCAGGATTGGTAACCAGTGCTTTAGCAAGGGCTACTTTTCGTAGCCAACCACCTGATAAGTCGCAAATTTTTGCATCGGCATCTAAAGACAATGTGCTCATTACTTGCTCGATACGCTGTTCGTCTTGCCATGCGTTAGCTTGTTCAAGTTCATCTTGGACTTTAGCTAATTTGTTAAGGTTTTTTTCACTCGGATCTTCACCAATTAAATGAATTAAATGGTGGTAACGACTAAGAATATCGGCATTCTCTTGTACGCCTTGAGCAACAAAGTCAAAAACAGTTGTGTCTGATGACTCGGGCGGATCTTGCTCTAACATAGCTAACTGCATGGTGCTAGATTTCAGTATTTGACCATCATCTAGACTTTGAAAGCCCATTAACACTTTCATTAAGGTAGACTTTCCGGCACCGTTGCGGCCGACTAAACAAATACGTTCGCCAGTTTGAATGCTTAAATCTGCTTTATCTAAAATTTTATCCTCACCAAAAGCAAGTTCGCCATTGGCTATTCTCAATAATTCCATAATATTTCTTTATCGTTATCTTTTATTTATCATTTGTTCAAGAGCGCGAATGAATTCCCGCCTACAAGTTAATCTTTAATTGTTGTATTTTCTCTGCTGTAAAAGGCCAAAATAATTTTGGATTTTTACTCTCGTTATTGTTCATTAATTTTTCTAACACCGGAATATGTACGCCATATAGCTCAACTAATGTTTTGCTTTCATGATCTACTGTTTCTTGATCAACAATATCTATTTGATTAAGTTCTTCTTTAGGTAATATAGACAAACAAATTTCTAAGGCTTGTTCACATAAATGACAACCATCGCTGCCATATAAATTATATTTTATCATTCGTTATTTTTATCACTTTGTACTTTTAACTTGATGCGGCTCTTTTAACCGACCAACTATTATGAATATGCTTGTTACGAGCAAAGTCTTTATCTCGAGTGATATCAGACATGTTTTTTGCCTGTAGTCCTAATTTTTCTATCGCGTCAAAATCCATTTTAAAATTACGNTTGTTNTTNGTAAANAATATTTCGCCANCCTCATTGAGTGANTTTANNGCATCAGCNATTAAGGNAATATGATCCCGTTGAACATCGAANCTGTCTTCCATACGTTTCGAGTTTGAAAANGTNGGNGGGTCAATAAAAATCAAATCGAATTTATTGGTNTTCTTTTTCAGCCAGTCTAAGCAGTCAGCTTGCACAAACTGGTATTTATGACCATTGAGTTTGTTTAAGGCAAAGTTATCTTGCGCCCAGTTTAGGTAGGTATTCGACATATCTACCGTAGTAATTGAACTGGCGCCGTGCAAAGCGGCTTGTAGTGATACCGAGCCAGTATAGGCGAATAAATTGAGTAAACTTTTATTTTTNGCTTTTTTTGCGATNATTTGACGTGTTTTGCGGTGATCTAAAAACAAACCAGTATCGAGGTAATCCCATAAATTAATTTTAAATAAAGCGCCATGTTCATTAATAGTGAGTGATTGTTTTGACTTATCAACTCGTTGATATTGNTTATTACCTTTTTGTTTCGCTCTTGTTTTTAGCACGACTTTATCTGTTGGTACTGCTAGCACTTTAGGTGCCCAATAAATTACTTCTTGCAAGCGTTTGGTTGCTTTGTCGCTATCAATAGTTTTTGGTGGCGCATANTCTTGAATAACCAGATAATCACCGTAGATNTCAATGGCAACATTATANTCAGGAATNTCAGCGTCATAGAGNCGNTAACACTCAATTTGNCTTGATTTAAGCCANCCCTTGAGTGTTTTNCGNTTTTTCTTTAANCGNTTGGCAAAGGCGCTGTCTTGCTCTGCAAAAGAGGATTGTGGATTNACAGCATCTTTTTCNAGTTGCTTTTCATCAACATTATAAAGTGCNANTTGNCANTCTAACGGGCCATTTTTAAATTTATAACGCTTAAAGCTTGAGAGCTTGAGCATGGTAAGCAAGTCAATGTTGGCGGTTAAAATAGCAATGCGCCAATTCATAAATTGTGCTTTAAGCTTTTGACCAAATAAGACAAAGTTTTCTACTAGCTCTGGTAATTCACCAATACGTTCACCGTAAGGTGGGTTAAATAAAACAGTACCGGCTTGCGGTGAATTACTTGAGCCATAAACATTATTCATGTCATTAGTATTTTGACATTTAAATTCAATAAAACGCTGTAAGTTAGCATTTCTGGCATTTTGTTGTGCCGTTTTTAATACNCGAGANTCAAGGTCAANNCCAAATACTTTTAAGCTNCTGATATTTGCTTNTTCTAACGANTTNGCAGANCTTTCAACGGCNTGTTGTAGCTGGTTTTGCCATAAATCATCATCATGCTTTAACCAATAATCAAAACCCCATGTGCTTCGGTTTATGCTTGGTGCTTGTTTGGTGGCCATGGCAACGGCTTCTATTAAAATAGTGCCNGAGCCACACATAGGATCAACTAANGGCTTAGTTGTATCAGCTTAACCAACCNGAGCGAATAATTAATGCGGCGGCTAAGTTTTCTTTTAACGGGGCGGCNCCNGAATGCTCACGATANCCACGTTGAAATAAGCCNCGGCCTGAAAAGTCTAAATATAGNCTNACATTATCTTTTAATAACCGTGCTTGAAAGCTTATTTGTGGTGANTTTTTNTCNACATTAGGACGTTCAAAACCTTGNTCNCNAAATTGATCTACTATAGCGTCTTTAATGGTTAANCCGCCAAANTGGCTGTTACGAATTTCTTCACTGTAACCNACAAANTCAATAGCAAANGTAGTATNGCTATTAAAGTGTTCAAGCCAATTAANNGNACTNGCNGTTTTNAACAGCTCATCTTTATTTTGTGCTTCACCTTCACCGAGTTTTAACANCACTCGTGTAGCTAAGCGTGTCCAAAGAGAAATTTTATAACCAAGATCCAATGACGCGATAAAATAAACACCCTCTGGTTTTTGAGTTACTTGTTCTGCGCCAAGGTTTTTAATTTCATCGACAAGTAAAACTTCAATGCCGGGNGAGGTNANGGCTAAAAATTGTTGCATGGATTNTGTCATAGTGTGGCTTAAGAAAAAACNATGGCGAGATTATAGCGAAAGTACGCTNACACATAAACAAAAGTTAGCTTTAATATAGATAAACAGCTCATTAATAGGGCATAACGAAGAACATTTCAGCTAATGACTGTTTATTTGAAAAAAGCGCTTGCTTTATTTGAGTGCTATCCTTACTATACGCCTCGTTTTCAGGGACAAGAACTTTGAAGCCTTCTTGCAATCAGAAGTGAAACTATTGTGGCTTACCTCTTTGAGGTCATTCGGACGCGGGATGGAGCAGCCTGGTAGCTCGTCGGGCTCATAACCCGAAGGTCGTAGGTTCAAATCCTGCTCC
>JAESPR010000001.1 GCA_016765685.1 Colwellia sp.
ACGTAATTTTACAATGATTTGCTCCGGCGTATGCCGGTGTTGTCGTCCCATTTGATTTCTCCTTACTCAGTCTATGAATAAGCCAAAATCCTCTCATTGAACATGGACCACTTTTCGGGGGGCACGCCAGCTCACCTGACCTAAAATGTGTATATCGCCGGGCGTAAGGCGAGTATCCGCATAAGCGCGGGCAGGTACTACTGAATGACGACCTACTGCTGTAATTATGAGTGTCTTATTTTCTCCCATGGCTCAGCCCTCACTTAATGGCTGGTTAGGGGTGTTATCTTGCTGTTTAGCATCTAATCTCTGTCGATCAGCACGCTCTTCTGCCTTTGTTCGACGGCCTTTACGTTTCGTTTTACGAGAACCACCGCGGCCAATATTTATATTTTCTTCACTTCCTTCTCCGTGCATCCATGCCTGAGTTTCAGTAATTGGATAAATGGTACAACTATAACCAGCTGGTTTAATGCACGGCGGTCCCACCTTGCGCTTTGCCATTTGGGACAACGCCGCGACTGAGATGCCGGTTATGATGGAAATTTGTTTACGGGAATAGAACTGACGTTCAACTTCACAGACAGACATGAGACACTCCTAATGTCTATTAGTCTGAGTATCATGTAATATAACATGCGCATCAACGCGTACCCGCAATTCACCCCACCTACATTAATGGATGTAGATAGTTACCGTGAGTGTTGGGGCTAAGAAGCAAAGTAGCATGGTAAAACAGATAAACTATCAATATATCAAACATCGTCACATGTCAAAACCAAATAGACTTTGGTACATATTTGGTGCACTCATAAATTAATCATAAGTCGCATACATATCATATATATCATAGGCAATATAATATAATTAAGTAATTTCAATGAGTTAGAGAATCCCTCCCAGAGCCTGCATGTGTGTACTAGACGCACGCTCGCCCTCCGAAGGCAGAGGTCTCGCGTTCGAATCGCGACGGGTGCACCATTTTTTCCTTTAAAAACCAATGTATTAAGCTTCTGGCAAGATTTAGAACTTGCCAGAAGTACGCAGAATAGACGCATAACTCATCATTTCTGCTCGGGTCTTGGCCTACGACACCTTCCTATTTGGGGGTGTGCCTAATGACCCAGCCTCTTCCATTTAACAAAGTCAAATTACAATGGTTAGCACTGTTAAGCCAAGATAATGCCTTAAGTTCCACGGCCATCGTTATAGCTCTTTACATCATAACCGTTCATTTCAACCAAATTAAAGGTAAGGCTTGGCCATCCTACGCGACGATTGCCAAGGCAACGGGTAAGACCGTCAAAACAGTTCAACGGGCCATTCATGAATTGGATGGACGCTGGCTTAACGTCAAGCGAGGGAATGGACTTGGACATTCATCAGAGTTTTCTCCAAACGAAATATCAATTCAAGCCGCCACTGCCATGTGTAAAAAGCGTGACAATGTTGTCTCCCTTCACCCCGTAGAAGGGGGACATAAACATCCCCAAAGGGAGACATTTTTGTCTGAAAAAGGTGGTCAAAAATGTCCACCAAACCCAGAGACAGAATCCAGAAATGAAATAAGAGCACGATTATTCGTCGAATTTGACAGTGCTCAGGCCCTCAGCTGGAATGAATGGCTGTCTATTTACGACATGGAATGCTTGGAGACCCTGTTCCCCACGGTCATTCAATATAGTCGTTCAGGGTGTTATATGCCCTCACGCTATCCCCCAACCTGCCCCGACGAAATAAAAGTCATTTTGCAATATTTGCAAAGTGTTTGCACACGTATGGAATTCACCTCAACAAATTAAAAAAGGAACTTTACACATGGCTAAAATCAATTTTATCTTGCAAGGAAAAGGCGGTGTTGGGAAATCCCTCGTCTCATTCTTTTTGGCTCAATATTTCAAAAACCAAGGCCAAGAAACGTTATGTTTTGACACAGACCCCGTCAACCATACCTTTGCGTCTTTCCCGGCGTTAAACGTACAATCCTTTGACCTCTTGGAAAATGGCCGGATTATTGAACGTGCATTTGACCAGTTTGTAATGGCATTGATTGAAGCACCAAAAGATGCCGCCATAGTCATCGACAATGGTGCATCGACGTTCTTGCCCCTATGCGCCTATCTCAAAGAAAATGACACAATTTCATTATTGCAAGAACAAGGTCACGAGGTTCTATTGCATTCTGTCATCACTGGAGGACCATCCATATTGGATACTATGAATGGCCTTCAAGCGTTATTGGTCAATTTTCCAGATGTCCCTATTGCCGTGTGGCTAAATGAATATTTTGGTCGTACCGAAATTGATGGTGTAGCTGTTGAAGATTCAAAGCTGGTTAAGAAATTCTCAGATCGCGTTCATGCTTTTATTCATATTGGGCAACGCAATAACGATCTTTTTTCTCATGATTTTGACAACATGCTCAAGAAACGGCTGACGTTTGAAGAAGCCAGACACGACAGTTCAATCTGGATTTTAAACCGCCAACGTTTAGTCATGATTCAGCGTGAAACGTTTGAGCAAATTTATCAAGCCAACTTGTAAATTTGACGACAGGAAATTCAATGATGAAACATGAACTCGAAGCCACCCCTGAATCCATTCAGAAACATATTGAATTATTACAATCCCGCTCGATTATCAATTTGAATGATATGGAAAAGAAAATTCTAGAAGCACGGATCGACAACCTCAAAATGGCCCTGAAATTATTACAGGCAGAAACACGGGAGCCGGGACATGCCTAACCAAATTCGTAGTGCCACCATCAAGGGCCATGTGACACCAGACGAATATGATCGCCTCAAGGCAGATGCAGAGCGGTTTAATTTCACCATGTCAGATTATGTNCGCCGNATTATGACGGNNTTTAANATTCCNCAAAGTNTCGTTGATGCNCGNGCAATNACAGACNTNTTTAANGTCAGTGCNGANTTGGCGCGNNTGGGNAACCTGTTCAAGATGGCTTTNAATGATGAAGATTTTCAGGGTTCATATTCCGANACGGTNCAGATTCGANAATTAATCAATGACATTGAAAAAACACGTNANTGTNTGTTCNATCAAATCCGAACCTTGTCGAAAAAATAGAACCATGTGAGCATAAAACATAGGTTCTTTCACCTTTCAAACTATACCACAAAGTGATATAGTATTTGTAATAATGGAAACACATAAAATCGAGTGTTTTATTCAATGGACGGATATAAATTGGGTGCTGGTATGTTGTGATGACAAAACAAAAACATAATCAAATTTTAGATGCTGTCCATGAAACGGCTCAAGACCTGCACAAAGCTGGTTTGGTCGCTGATACGACCTTACGAGAATTTAATGCTCTGTGTCTTCCCCCTGTCCCGGATTATTCGGCACAAGAAATCAAAGCCATTCGTGAACGTTACCGGGTGTCCCAAGGTGTGTTTGCAGCCTATCTAAACGTTGGCAAAACAACTGTCAGCCAATGGGAACAAGGGGCCAAGCATCCCCGTGGGACATCTCTTAAACTTCTAAGCCTCGTTGATCGAAAGGGCTTGGAAGCCGTGGCCTGATGACAATTTCAGGTCATAAACCCAAACCTTAAAAGAAATCATCCGCTTTACAGGATGGGTCAAATTGAAATCCAACGAGTGGTTTGCTGTCTGTTTTGGGTTGAGTGGTTTGCTTTGAGTCCTGAGCAATAGATGACTGCGTAGTGTTCTTGACATGCACTGAATTTATATCCCCAGACATCATTTTTAGCTTATCTCGGATGGGCTGGAGTTGACGGCGAAAGCTGTTGTAGGTGACCGTTACTCGACCCGATTTTAACAAGGCATCATGAATTTGTTTCATGGGGACACCGCATCTCAATTCGCTTTCAATATCTTCTTTTGCCGCAATGACTTCTATGCGCGCCAGTCCCCAAAGTGTCATTTTTTACGTCCTTACAAAACTTTTCATAGGCTGAATAATATCACTAAGTCTCTGTAAAATATACCATACATAAAATAAAACGAAGATGATCGAAAAGAAACGGAATTTACACTGTCGTATAGGGGGCAGGACATGGAAAGTGGGCCACTTTCCGCTCTGCCCACATTCGTGGGGGGCTTATTCGCACGGAGTGCTCAACGGGTTATCTTTGAATAAATATCATTTGGTAGTCACATTCCTTGCTATCATTCACGTGAGCTAAATCCAAGCAACTAACATATATCAACAATTTGTTAGTCAATGTCTTGCTTGTTCTGCCCATGTTAGCTACTTTGGGATAAGTAACAAAATATGGGAAAACATGAGTAATGAGTCTGCAGCAAAAAAAGGGGCGTATTGGTAAGCATGTCAAATGTTCCGTCGTAGGCGGCGAACACTACTTGGCCTATGTTCCGCAAAACTTGCCCCCTGTCCCACCTTTGGCAATGGATGATCTTTATCCGCTTCTGGACCAAGCAAATACGGCCCTCGGTCGGTTAGATGGCATGAGCATGGTTTTACCCGACTCTTCCTTATTTCTTTATATGTACATTCGCAAAGAAGCCGTGCTTTCTTCGCAAATTGAGGGAACGCAATCATCGTTATCAGATCTTCTTCTTTTTGAAACAGAAGAAGCCTTAGGCGCACCTATGGATGATGTTATGGAAGTTTCTTGCTATGTTTCAGCCATGAATTATGGTCTTGAGCGGTTAAAAGACTTTCCAATGTCTTTGCGCCTTATTCGTGAAATCCATGCCAAGTTGATGAACAATGCAAGGGGCGGGAATAAAATGCCCGGCGAGTTTCGTACTTCACAAAATTGGATTGGTGGCTCGCATCCGAATAATGCCCGTTTTGTTCCACCGCCTCCCGAACAGCTTATGGAATGCCTTGGTGCATTCGAGGGTTTCTTGCATGATGAAAATGTCAAACTCCCCGCTTTGGTCAGAGCCGCTTTGGCACACGTGCAATTTGAGACGATCCATCCATTCCTAGATGGTAATGGCCGCTTGGGAAGGTTGCTCATAACATTCATATTATGTATGGAAGGCGTTCTAAAAG
>JAESPR010000056.1 GCA_016765685.1 Colwellia sp.
TTTAAGTTGCTCCATTCCTTGTTGTATAAAGTCTCAATCCAAGATGTCCTGGCAATGCTATTACCATCCCTTGTTAGAATGTTAATCAACAAGCCAATTTGAGCACCAGACATAGCAATTTGCTCTTGTATTTCCTTTTTGAAATATGACGATACTAAGGAAAACAAAGCAGTAATTTCACTACCAGATGCATTTTTTATTTGACCATCAATTTTACTAACTGATTTTGCTAATTGCTTGTCATCGTGCATAGCACCTGAGCATAATTTATCTAAACAAGAAATAAACTTGGATTTTTCTACTTGATTGATAGACGAGAGAACTTGGTTGAGTTTCATTTGCTGAGGCTACTCCATTAGTTAAATTACACAGGCTATATAATCCATAAAAACGATAATGATATCAAGTCTATTCTGTTGAATAGCATTTTATATCAAGGGGAATAAATTCACAGGTATTAATTAGGTGCGCCAAAACGCTGGCGTAAATAATACTAACAAGGTAAATATTTCTAACCGCCCAAATAACATCGCCATAATTAGAACCCACTTACTAGTATCCGCAATATCAGAGTAGTTAGCGGCAACTGCACCCAAACCTGGGCCAAGGTTATTAATGGCAGCCGCTACCGCAGTAAAAGCGGTAAGTTCATCCATACCCGTAGCCAACAGCAATAACATGCAAATAACAAATACTGCTGCGTAAGCCGAAAAGAAGCCCCAAACCGCTTCAACAACGCGATCGGGTAATACTTTTTTACCCATTTTAATACTAAAAACCGCTTTAGGATGAACTAACTTATTTAACTCGCGTAAGCCCTGCAAGTACAGTAATAAAACCCGTACTACTTTCATGCCGCCACCAGTACTCCCCGCGCAACCACCGATAAAACTAGCGAAAATTAATAATATCGGTAATAGGGTTGGCCAGTCGGCAAATGACGTGGTGGTAAATCCGGCGGTAGTACTTATTGATACCGACTGGAATAACGCTTGTTCAAAGGCTTGATCGGTATCTTGGTAGGTGCCTGAGGTTATTAATACCGTAAAACAAATCAGGGTTAATACGACCTGAATGGCAATGAAAACTTTAAACTCTGGATCATAAAAATAATTTTTAAGGGATTTACTTTGTACAACCGCATAATGCAAGGCAAAATTAACCCCCGCAATCACCAAGAAAAAAACACAAATAAAGTTAATGGCTGGGCTATTAAAATACCCCATACTGGCATCGTGAGTAGAAAAACCGCCAATGGCAATGGTTGAAAAAGAGTGACAAATAGCATCGAAAACTGACATACCAGCAAACCAATAAGCCGTGGCACAAGCAATAGTTAATGATAAATAGATATACCATAAATGCTTGGCGGTATCAGCTATGCGCGGGGTCATTTTTGAGTCTTTGACTGGACCCGGTGTTTCTGCACGATATAACTGCATACCACCAATACCTAACATGGGTAATACCGCTACGGCTAACACGATGATCCCCATACCACCTAACCACTGTAATTGTTGTCGATACCAAAGCACTGCGTGAGGTAAACCATCAATGTTCTTTAATATGGTTGCGCCTGTGGTGGTTAAGCCGGAAAAGGATTCAAAAAAGGCATCGGTCACCGACAATGATGGTTGCTCTAAAATCATTAAAGGGATAGCCGAGAAACTTGCTAATACTAACCAAAAGAGCACCACAATTAAGAAACCTTCTCGGGCTCTTAAATCTGTTTTTTCATTTCGATTGGGGTACCAAGCCAAAAAACCGGTAGTCAAACACCATAAAAAACCCATTAAAAACGGTACACCACCACCATCACGGTAGATCATAGAAACAATGGCCGGCGGTAACATGGTGACACTAAGTAATGCCACCAATAAACCTAAGATTCTTATTATGTTTTTATATTGCATTAGACGTTATTGTTGTTTGATAACTATGGTTTGTCAGTAGACAGTAAGGTTAATTTTCCTGCTGATAATGTTTGCAGCTTATGCTCAACCCAAGCTAATTTGGCTTGGGGTATCAATAAACTAAACCGCACTTGTTGCAAATATTCTTGTTCGGTAACTTGCCCTGCTACTTGGCTAATTATATGTAGTACATCATCAACTTGATTACAATACAACATTAATCTAAACCCGCATCCCGAGTCATATTCTCATTATGTGACTGATGAACAATGATGTTATCTTCAATGCGAATACCACCAAAGCTGCGCATTTCATCAACTTGTTGCCAATTAACTTGGTCGCTGTTGGTTGAGTTTTTTAAATTTTGCAATAAAGAATCAATAAAATACAAACCCGGCTCAATGGTAAATACTTGCCCTGCTTCAATTATTCGTGATGTACGCAAAAAAGGATGTTGTTCGGGTGAACTTATATGCGTGCCGCGCTCGTCGGCCATAAAACCGCCCATATCATGAACTTGTAAACCCAAATGATGCCCTAACCCATGGGGAAAAAAGGTACTTACTACGCCTGATTCTACTGCAGTATCAGCACTAACATTGATAAAATTAAACTCTGCGAGCACCTTGGCTATTTCTTGGTAAGTGACAATATGTACATCTACATAACTCATGCCCGGCTTTAACGCATCAACAGCGATTAACATTAACTGATCCATACGCGCAATTAACTCAGCAAATTTATCTCGCTTAAATGAATAGGTACGGGTGATGTCAGCGGCATAACCATTAAAGTTTGCGCCCGCATCAATTAACAAAGACTGATGAACTTGCGGTGCTCTTTTTTCAAAAGTCATATAATGCAAAATAGAGCAGTTTTTATTTAACGCCACTATATTGGCATAAGGGGTTTCGTTATGAGTGTAACCAATGGCACTCAAATACGCATTTTGGATCTCATACTCAGTATCACCCGTAAAAAAAGCCTTTTTTGCCGCTTGATGCGCGGTGACTGCCAAGGTATTTGATTGCCGCATACATGTTTGCTCATAGGCAGTTTTATATGCCCGATGATAATGAAAGTAATTAAGCAGAGGTTCTGGGTTAATTACAGTAAACCCTAACGCCGTGGCTACTTCAATGTGACTGCCAATATAAGCAAAACCTTTTTTATCATAAGGTAATAATTTGCCGACATCACTGGCTTGTTTTAATATTTTTATATTAAAAAAATCACCCCAATAACTTTCTGCTAATGGGATGATTTTATGCCAAAAATCAACCGGCTGATAATATATTAGTGTCGGTTTATCTTCACCATTAACAATAAGCCAACAGTTGGGTGATTCAATTAAAGGCAACCAGTGTTTAAAATGGGGGTTAACTCTAAAAGGGTAAGTATTATCATCAAGAAAGGCTTTAATTTCTTGGCCAGAATGGATAACTACACCGTCAATATTTTCACGAGATAAAGCTTGTTTGGTTCTTTGCTGCAAACATTCGATATGTGCTGGATATTCTTCTTTTAGTTTATTGATAAATATACTCATTAAACACTCCTATAATTTTCAACATAATATCATACCCCTTTAATTTCTTACTACCCTTCAATGATTTTCATAAGGTGTGAATAAATGTTTGCCGTGATATAAAAAATAGCTAGTCACCAATACTCATGTTTATTACTTGCTCAAAAAGCTGACTAACCTGTCCCGGTTGGTGTTGATAAATTTCTTGATAGGCTAAAACACTTTTGACATAGTTTCGCGTTTCTTTATAGGGAATGGTTTCAATCCAAATATCAGCCGGCAAGGCTTTGGTATTTTTAAGCCAACTCCGAACTCGGTAGGGACCAGCATTGTAAGCCGCAGTTGCCAGCACTTGATTACCCTTGTTTTTATCTAAGAGGATCTTTAAATATTGGGTGCCCAGCTGAATGTTATTCTCTGCATTAAGTAAATAACGACTATTAATTCTACCCTTTTTTAAGCTCTTGGCGGTATTAGGCATTAGTTGCATTAACCCTTTTGCACCTGCTGGTGAGTGGGCATCGGTCATAAAAGCACTTTCTTTTCTAGCAATGGCAAATGCCCATGAGGGCGCTATTTTTTGCGTGATGGCATGACGACTTATTTCTTTATCAAACGCCTTAGGAAAGCGTAAATTTACATCATTTAAATAACCAACATTAGCCAAAGTAAAGATTGTTCGGTCAAACCATTGGTTTTCATTAGCCACTTTCGCCACAATTAATTTTTCACGGTTAGTTAACTGGGTAAGTAAATAATTCCATTCAGAGCGCGCTTTATGATATCGCCCTAATGAATAAAATTCGAAAGCTCTTTTCACTGCAGGATAACTAACAACGTTACGCTTTTCTGCTAACGTAAACTCTAACGGCTCATGTTGTAAGTTTGTGGGTGTTTGTAAAGTGCTTGCCGCTAAAAAACCGTAATAATGACGCTTATTAGCAAGTTGCTGTAATAAATATTTGCCTCGCTCATTTAAACCGGTTGCTATTAACGCCCTTGCGTACCAGTATTTCCACTTTAAATCATCTTTATATTTAGCAGGTAGTTGCTTTAAGTCAACAATGAGTCGCTGCCAATCTTGTTGTTTTAATGCTTGCGATAGACGCCATTGCAGCATGTTTTTACTGAGCGAATTAAAATCAAGTTTATCTAACCACAATTGTGCCGCATGATGGCTTTTTACCGATAAGGCTAAGGCAAATTTTTCGGTAATCTGTCGCTGTTGAGCACGAGTAAAGCTAAATTGCTGTTGTGCTTTTCTGAAACTACGAATCGCTGTATCAGGATAACGCCAAATAAGTCGTTTCAAACCATAAGTTAATATTTGGCTTTCTCGTACCGACTTATTAGGAAAGTGTTTCAACTTGCTTACCAACGAAGGGTCACGACGAACTTTATGCCACAACGTTGCCAAGTATTGTTGCTCTGGCGGTAGTAACTTGGTCAGGTAAGGGATTAAGGTATGTTTGCCCCCATCCGCCGCTAAACTAATACGTTGCCAGATCACATCATTCGTACGGTAACCTGCTTTTTGCCAGCGTTTAAATAAGGGATCACACGCTTTGTCTTGTGACTTGCCTACAACCCACAGCTTAGTTACCTGTGATAACACCACACTTTCAGGCAGGCCAGATAACAAATTAAAATTTAATTGGTGACAAACAAGTTTCGCATTTGACGTTGGTTTATAAGCCTGTAAAAACAGCAATCCTTGCTTTTTATTGGCGAGATAATTAAGCCATTTTTTTCGCAGTGGCCAATCAAGTGGAGAGCCTTGGTATTTATCTAAAAAAGCGGTTATTTCTAGTGCCTTAGACAAACGCATGGTAGACAACAAACGTTGCTGATCTAAATATGGCTGTAAAGGATAATAGTGTAATTTATTATAGAGTGTTTGGTATTGAGCAGAGCTGCTGTTATAGATTAGTTCTTCCGCTTTAATAAATTGTTGTTGCTGAGTTTTATCTACGGCTAATTTTAACGCTTTACCCGCAAAAACACTCGAGCTGAAACTAACAAGGGTAAGTATTAATAATATTTTTTGCACTAAACTAGTCAGCATTAAATTTCCATTTTCCTAAAACATCTTTAATCCTCGCAAGTATAGAGCAAGACAGCCTAAATAAAAATGAAGTAGAATAGTTATCATCACTTTTCTGTCATTAAATTTTATTCATGCCAAGCGATATTTTTCAACAAACTGATCATACTTTAGATGCTATGGGTTTACGCTGTCCAGAGCCCGTAATGATGGTTCGGTTAAAAATACGTAAAATTTCGTCTGGGCAAACATTATTAATACAGTGTGATGACCCCTCGACCACTCGTGACATCCCCAGTTTTTGTCGGTTTATGGAACACGAGCTTATTGCTAAACAAGTGGATAAAAAGCCTTATTTATACGTAATAAAGAAAGCTTAATTGTAAGTAGTTATTTCCTTTAGGAACTTCTTTGTTCTTTAATGCTCTATAGTGGTGATATCTTTACTAAGCGAAAGTGGTGATATCTTTACTAAGCGAAGTACTAAACGGAGTTACTTTTAATGAAATTTTTTCAAAAACTTTGGCAAAACAACAAACAATTCATTGTTTTTATCTTATTAATGTCAGTTTTTCGCAGTGCCATTGCCGACTGGTACACTGTGCCTACGGGCTCAATGCAGCCAACAATTAAGGAAGGGGATCGCATCATAGTAAATAAAATGGCTTATGATTTAAGATTTCCCTTTAGCCAATTATCCTTATTAACTACCGGCGAACCACAACGCGGTGAAATTGTAGTGTTTGAGTCAAAAGCAGCGAAAAATCGTTTAATCAAACGCATGATTGGCTTGCCGGGTGATGTTATTAAAATGAGCAATGAAACCCTTTATATCAACTCCAAAGCGCTTACCTACCAAATTACCGAACAAAATGCCGAGCAATTGTTTGCCACCGAGCAAGTTGACGCTATCAGCCATGTTATTCGCATTGATAAAACTCGCAGCGCTCAACTTAGTAGCTTTGGCCCTATTACGGTACCCGCTGACCACTACCTTGTACTGGGCGATAACCGCCGCAATAGTAGTGACTCAAGAGTTTATGGTTTTGTGCCTCGTCACGAGTTAAAAGGCAAAGCAACCACCATTGCTTTCTCTGTTGATTATGACAATTACTACCTACCGCGCGACAATCGTTTTTTTAAAGATATTTATGGTATTTAGTGACTATTTTAGCGGATCTGAATATGTTTATAAGGTGTATGTTCAGCCAAGCTGTTGTCGGTTTGCTTTTACTTGTTTACAGTAGATAAAAATCTTTTTTGTTATTAGCGAATGTCACTACTATTTTAACTATTTCACTTGTTTGGTTGTGTTTTTTGACTAACCAAAACCACCGCAAATCTTAACCGATTGATTTATAGCATTAAAACACTTGGCACGAATTGTGGTTATATTATGGTCTAACCGTTCTGTTCTCGCTTAATTTAGCTTGAATAAATCGCATAACAATCGTTAATAAAATATATAAAGAATTAAAAGGAATCTTAACCATGAAATTATCCACTTCGTTGATAGCAATTGCCACCATAACACTATTGAGTGGTTGTGTTGTTGTAATGTCCTCCTCCTACGCTAATTTTCACACACAAAAAACCTTAACGTTAGAGGTCAGTCAATTATCGACTTTAGTGATTGATGCTGGTTCGGGTTCACTAGAGGTGCGTGGTCAAGCCGATATCGATGAAATTCGTGTTATCGCTGATATTTACACAGATAAAAAATATAAGAATAACTACCAGTTGTCATTAACCGATAGTAAAGATAAAGCATATTTAACGGCAAAAATTAACAATAGTTCCGGCTTTTGGCAGGGTAGATCTCCTTATATTGATGTGCAGGTGATTGTGCCGCAACGCATGATGCTTGATATTAATGATAGCTCGGGTGATTTGCTATTGAGTAATATCCATGCTCATATCGAGTTAATTGATGGTTCAGGTGGTATTGATATTACTCATGTTATCGGAAATTTAACACTTAATGATGGCTCAGGTGAGCTTAATATTGCTCATATTCGTGGTGATGTGACGATTAAAGATGGCTCGGGTGATATGCAGCTAGATGATATTCAAGGTAATGTTAATATTAATGATGGTTCTGGGAGTATTCACGCTCAGAATATCACTGGCACAGCAGTGCTTGAAGATGGCTCAGGCGATATGATGGTGCGTAATGTTGAAGGTATGGTGACTATTGAAGATGGCTCGGGTGATATTGATGTGCAAAGTGTTGGTGGTTTGAAATTACTTGAGACTGGCTCGGGTGGTTTGCGCGTTAAAAGTGTTAAAGGTTATTTTGAAGTAGATGGTTAAAGCTGTTTATACTCGTTCTGAGTAGGAATCGGACTTTTTGGTGTCCTGAATATCACTTTTCCAAAAAAGTGCCTTCTTATGACGAGCCACTGAGTGAGCTTGGAACTACTATTTTTTAATAGTAGTTTTTTATTGCCTAAATGATTATAAAAAGAAACTACAAGGGTGAAGTAAAGAACAAATGAAAAAGTTAACCATATTTCTAATAGTCGCTGTTGTTTTTCTTGCATACGTTTACCATACAAAAAACGATTCCAATTCAGAAAACGGAGGAAGCAGCAAAATTGAATCAAGCTTGGTACAAAGCATAGGTAGTGGTGCATTCTCATATCAAAGTAAAAAATTCGCAACAAAAAAATTACAGAAACTAACAATAGCTAATGAACAGTGCAAAGAGAGAAATTTAGATTTCTCCAGCCAAATTCAAAATATTCATCAAGTGCTTATTCAAGCTCTCGAATTTGAGCTGAAGCAAGGTAAAAGTGAAAGAGATCTATTAGCATATTCGAATCAATATAAAACTTTTTACGATGGTTATGATGATCTACTTCTCCAAGCTAAGGTTAATATCGAAAAGGAAAAATATAATTACACCAGCTCCGTTGATATTCTAAGTGATTGGAATGGATTATCAGTGATCAATGGGTTCTCTTCACTAAATATTCCGATCATTGTTCAGGAATTAAAAGCATTTGGAGGCAGAAGTAATGGCTTAAGTCTGAAATTAGAGCTTGAGAGTGATATTAATAAATCAGATATTTACGACCTGCTTGAGAATAGTGAAAATTTTAATACCTATTTAGAATCTCCGCTTGGAATTAGCGGCAGCCCAGTAATATCACCCTCAATATTATTTGTTTTAACGGCAACACAGCTCGACATTGACGAATTTGAGCAAGCTGTTTCTTTGCAGACCTTTACTGTAAATGATGTCGCTATCGCCATAATAAACAATATGCCAATCGAATATTTAAAGTTGCTCGTTACTCAAACAAAATCAATTGAAGATATGCCCTTAATTGTTCAAGGTCGTTACGATTCTTATGAAAGTTTGGCTGATATTGCTGCCTCTACGCATAACGTTGAACTTCTTAAATTGCTAGACCGGCATGGTATTCAAGCGACCAATGAACCAGGGATTATTACTGCAATGGATATCGCTATAATGAACTTGCCATCTAAAGCCAATGCATACCAAAACGTAGAGTCGTTCCCTAGTAAGTACCTAGATACCTTAAATTATCTAAACCTCAACGGTTATAAAGCGCATGGTATGGCATATCAAAATAACAACGAAGCAGTTGTTTCCTTTGCTGCTCCAAACAGAAGAAACCTTCAGATTACCAATGTATTAGATCCTAAATTAAGAGATTACCTTTACCAGATTGAGTTGATAGATGGTAGTTACAATATCCATCAACTACCCCCTGATAATTCGTTGGTTTCAAATGCTATTGAAACGATGGAAATGAGAAAAGTAGCTTTAAATGATAAATCTAAGTCATGTGAGTCTATTCGGGAAGAGTTATTAACTGAAGAAGGATTTGCTGATCACCGCGAAACTTATGATTTGATAAATGAAATTAAAAATAATGAAGAATATATTGCGGAGCGATTACATGAAATCGATCCTGTATTAGTCAATTTATGGAGAGATTCTAACGCTATTAACCGCGTATCATTAGAAATAGACAGTAATTTTATTAGTTTAATACGGGAAGGTAATTACCAACAAGCTCTTGATTACAGTGCTTCAAAACCTCTTACAACACAAGAAACTGATACGTTGTTAATATCACTGGTTCAAAATATAGAAGATATTGCACCCATTTGGAATGCAAGAGTATCGCCAAAACCTCCTTCTGGCTTATTCGCATTTAGATATCTTGATGCTGAAAAGTGGGAGCTTTTAAAGAATGAAGGCTTTGATTTTTCCATCAAAGATAAGTTTGGAAATGGCATATTTTTACCCTCAGTTTTAAATTCCACTACCGCTGTAGAATTTTTGTTGGATAATGGCCTCAAACCAGAAATTGAAAGGCTTGGTTTGGATGCTTTAGATCTTCTCTTAGAAGAAACTTACGAAAAAGGACGATTGAATCCAAATTTGGGGCAAGTTTTAAATGAAATTAAAAGCTTTGAACCAAACCATTACTCTAGGGTAGCTAGAATTAAAAAGTTCTTTCCTAGTGAATACGAAAAGCTCATCAAAATAAATAAAAACCTTGAGCTAGTAGATGAAGTCAAAATTAACAGGTTTAGGTTATCGGCACTCTATTAGATATAAGGAGTAAACGGCTTTAAATTCAAAAATAAAACGACCACCTATGGTGAGCTTACGGCACAATAGCGTGACATCACGAATTTTAGGCGCAGCTTGACCTAGGCGGTTAAGCCTAAGTCACACTGTTTGAAATATTTTTGTCTAAATGGTTGGATTTTTAGAGAGATAATTCCACGGTAAATAATTTTTTGGATGCACTTTTACCTGCTCTTTTTCACGTTGCAATGTGGTGAAGTAGTCAAAAACATTGATGCCTGCCTCGCTTGCCGTTGCGATCACCGAGGTAATGACATCCCCAATCGTCGCGCCAAGTAAGGTTTTATGGAACATGGCATTCTTCCTATCGCGCACAACAATTTTTAGCATTGCTTCAATGCGATTATTGTCGATTTTTACACCTTCAATGCTGCAAAAACATCTCAAACCATCGTAGTGTTTGATAAAATAGCGAATGGCTTTGCCTAAACCGCTGTTTTCTTCAACGGTTTCGTTGGCAAAATGAGTTTCTCCCCACAATTTTATCTCTTCCATGATGGGCATTGAGTGTTGCTGATGATAGATAAGTCTTGCGCTTGGGCTTAACTTTTCTTCTTTGGTATAATCGTCATTGACCCATATTTCGCCATAACGGCTGAGAATATGCTCAACTTCCTCAGGAAAGTGATTGATAACATCAACAAATTGTCGTCTGGCGTGACTATTACACAGTGACATTGTCACCTCGCGCCCCATCGGCCGGTTACTCGCCAGAGCATCGCTCATGATAAGTGGCTTGGCGCAAGAATGACTGCGTTTGTGTAAAATGCTGTCGATGAATTCCCCCGCGTGACCAATGTTCGTTTCAAATAAAACAATGTGGCGGTTATCTTGGGTGGTGGCGATAACGCCTGAGGTATAAACACCTGTACGTAAACGGGTTTTATCACTGTTACGGGCTTTTTTTATCAGAGGTTTCGCGTCAAGAATACGGTTGGTGGTATCGTCTAAATAATAATGCTTGGCGTCACTCGCTAAGTTGAAGAGCAATTGATACACCGGATAAATATCATTACAAACCAGCTCTACTTGGTCAAAGACCGTTGAAGCGGTGATTTTTACCCCCAGTAATTTTTGAATACTGCTTTGGCGATAAAAAGGCAGTCCAGCAAAGTATTTGTAAATGGCCATTAAGGAGCGTGCTGAGTAACCATACTTTTGATAACGGTTGCCATCGGTTAAGACTTCTGTTGGTAACGGTGCAGTAAAATAAGCGCCGCAAGTATTACAGCGAAGACGCTCCATCACATGCTGCTCTGGTTTAAACGGGCTTTGGCCGGTGATGCGCAATAAACTACCAGGCTCGGTTTTATAGACCTTACCGGTTAAGCACTCAACACAGCTATCGCCTTTTTTAACTCAACTAGCGAGTGAACGACAACCGTGGGTTTAACCGGAGTGAAACCGTCATCATCACTTTTACGTTTTTTGTTTTTCTTAGCCGATGACACTTTCGCTTTTTTGAGCACTGAGCCTAGCTTTTCAGAGGATTTTTCAATACCTAATAATTTGCGCAATTTATGCACGGTCACATCGTGGTTCGCTAAGCGAGTTTGCGTGGTTGCTAAGGTCAGTAAAGCGTCAAGCAATAACTGATAGTCCTCACTACTCAACGCAAGATTGTTTTCTTCTCTCTTTGACGCATATAAGCACGTAACGTCACATAGTCGTCTTCTGGCCTGAAAGCACCGTTGAGCAGTCCATATGTGTGCAATTGCTGTAACCATTGACAGTCTTTTACATCTGTTTACGGCCCGTGACATTTTTTACATGCCGCGCATTCACTAAAATGACCTTTAACCCTCTGCTTTCTAAAATTTCAAAAGCAGGGATCCAGTAAACACCTGTAGATTCCATTGCGACAGTAGTGATGCCGATTTTTACCAGCCAATTAGCCATATCCTCAAGATCAGGGGTAAAGCAGCCAAATTTTTTTACGCTATCGTCATCTAGGGATGAGGGTACCGCTACATAATGCTCTCGAGAACCAATATCTATACCTGCAGCATACAAATTAACTTGATCTAAATGCTCCTGTACTCTTTTTTTTCGATTTTTAGTGCTGTTTTTTTTGCTTTTCATCTTACATTCTCCCATGCTAGTAAAAGCATGCTTGAACATCGGATAATCAATAAGACAACATTCTTCTAAACGGGATCGCTATTGCGTCACCAGTGATGGGGTAGCTTATCCGAGCCTATGCTAATTATCGGGCTTTTCGGCACCAGTGATAATTCAGGCTTTTTGTTCAAGTATGCACTTAAAGCATAGCTGAACCACTAAAGTTACTCGTAGATGGTTGAGGCGCAGCCGCTGTTTTGCTAAATAGTCTCTCAATGAACGAATCAATCACCACCCCTGTACCAGGCATATATACCCTTGGCCGACCAAGCTTTTTATCAGTAGTTATACGTTTTTTTCCTTTTGCCCCTGAATTTTTGTAATGAGGAAGTAATGCATTGGGTGTTTGTCCACGCTGCCAATAACGGCGTGCTAACCTATAAAGCGTTTGTTTAGTTGATCGCGACTTTGCTAAGTAATACTCCGCAGAGTCTAACAATGGTTTTATTAGCTGATAGTTATAATCTCGTTTTGTTTTAGCTATTGAGCCTTGTTCCGGTGTTTGAAAAGCCAGTTCAGCGTAAGGGTCTTCTACTCTGAACAATACCTCTTCATCAATTGCAATGCATAGTTCTTCTTTATTCACCAGCTGGGGAAAAACCGACATATCTTCCAGAGCAATCCATATCAGGTGTTCGGGCATCAACAGTAAAACTCTAAAAGACACGTTGTTGTATTTAACAACCTCATTGATTTGAAACACGATAAGCCTCCTGCAACAATTTGACTGTTCCTATTTTTAATTGATACGCCTATAATTTAGGCGCTAGGATAAAAATATCAAAGATAAAACAACGCTTTGCCAATAAGTGTCTTACCTCAGCTAGTGATTCACCAATTTGAAGTTCATACGCTATATCTAAACTCTTGCAGATATCGATAATATTTTTATTAGGGCTTTGAGAAAAGTGATGAACATAATAATCAATACGCTGCAATAACAGCTCTATATCAATTTCATCTTGCTGAGCAGGGTAAAGCCATTTTATATTTTTAATAATGGTCTGAGGAATATCCTGTTCGGTGATCAGATACCAAGGCACTTCCTTTAATAGCCAATATCGTCGCTCTAGCTCAATTTTTCAACTGCTCTAGCGTCATCTAAAGCTTCTGCGTATTTGGCCTGAAGAACAAATTTTGGTTGTTGCTGATCATGAGAGTTAACGAGAAAATCAGATGACATATATTGCTTTATGCCTGATTGGCTAGGGTGTTCAATACCAGTCTCTAAGGCAATCTGGGAAGTAGTATCGATTTCTAACGGAAATTGTTCACGAATCTGTATAACGTCTTGATGCCATTCAAGTAACAAAAATACAGCAAGCTCTAGATCTGATAGTAGGTGGTGGGTGCGTTGGGACTTATGACCAAAAACCCTATGTACTCTGCCATCAGAGGGTAAATCCCTGACAGTGATCCAGGGTTTGTACTCCGCATTTTGTCCAGAGCCTCTGCCTTCTTTAATCCATTTCTTGTTCTTAGCATCCGAGTTGCCAAATTTTCTCGTAGCCATAAAAAACCGCCTTGTTTATGCTCATATATTGAGCATAGCTAGGACGGTTTCAGCATGCAACTTTATTACTCAGTATGATACTTTATTACTCTCTCACACAAGCTGCCTTTTCCCCAAACCTCGTTATTCAACCGTAACTGACTTAGCCAAATTTCTCGGCTGATCTACATCAGTTCCTTTAATAATGGCCACATAATATGAAAGTAACTGTAATGGCAAGGTGTAAACAATGGGCGCTATTAATTCATCACAAACAGGTACATCAATAACTTTCATCGTATCATCACTGGTAAAATTCGCTTTGCTATCAGCAAACACATACATTAAACCGCCACGAGCACGTACTTCTTCTACGTTTGATTTAAGTTTTTCAATTAAATCATTTTGCGGTGCAACAACAATTACCGGCATTTCCGCATCAATTAGTGCTAATGGACCATGCTTAAGTTCGCCTGCTGCGTAAGCCTCTGCGTGTATGTAGGATATTTCTTTAAGCTTTAATGCGCCTTCCATTGCAATAGGATACTGATCGCCACGACCTAAAAATAAGGCATGGTTTTTATCAGCAAAATCTTCGGCTAACTCTTCAATAGATGAAGCAAGAGCAAGTACTTCATCTAATTTGCTTGGCAGGGTCATTAATGATTGTGCAATTTCAGCTTGTTTTTCCGATGACATGCCGTGATGTTGCCCAATAGCTAACGTCATCATCATCAAGCCAACAAGCTGGGTTGTAAAGGCTTTAGTTGATGCTACGCCAATTTCTACGCCCGCTTTGGTCATAAAGGTAAGGTCTGATTCACGTACTAATGATGAACTGTCAACATTACAAATAACTAAGCTTGCGCGATAACCTAATTCTTTTGCTAATCGCAGAGCGGCTAAGGTATCAGCGGTTTCACCTGATTGCGAAATAGTAACAATGAGTGCATTTTTAGGCACATGAGATTTTCGGTATCTAAATTCACTAGCAATTTCAATGTTACATGATACGCCCGCTAACGCTTCTAACCAGTAACGTGCCACCATGCCTGAATGATAACTGGTACCACAGGCAATAATTTGTACATGCTCTATTTCTTTGAATATTTCGTCAGCGCCAACGCCGAAAGTATTAACATCAAGTACACCACCAACTAAACGCCCCTCTAAGGTATTACGAATGGCGGTAGGTTGTTCGTAGGTTTCTTTAAGCATGTAGTGGCGGTATTCACCTTTATCGCCTGCATCATTGCTAGCACTGCTTTCTTTTACTTCACGTTCAACCTTGTTGCCATCAATATCAAATATGCTTACCTCAAAACGAGTAACTTCGGCAACATCACCTTCTTCTAAAAAAGCAAAACGGCGCGTTACCGGCAATAACGCCATCATATCTGAGGCGATAAAATTTTCACCTAAACCGTAACCGATAACCAAAGGGCTACCTGAGCGGGCGACTACAATACGATCTTTATCGGTACTATCCATCACCACAGTGCCGTATGCACCTTCTAATTGTTTAACCGTTTTTTGTACGGCGGTTATTAAGTTATCCGTGCTTTTTAATTCATGATGCACCAAATGACCAATAACTTCGGTATCTGTTTGCGAAACAAATTCATACCCTAATGCTTGTAGTTGGCTGCGCAGTGCTTGATGGTTTTCAATAATACCATTATGCACCACAGCAATATTACTATTTGAAAAATGTGGGTGAGCGTTCACTTCGCTTGGTACGCCATGTGTAGCCCAACGAGTATGAGCAATACCGGTACCACCACTTAAAGGCGAGTCGTGCAATGCTTGCGCTAATTCTTGCACTTTTCCTAACCGTTTAACGCTGGCTAACTGGTTTTGTTGATCGATTGTTGCCACGCCGGCTGAATCATAACCACGATATTCTAAGCGTCTTAATCCTTCAACTAAGATCTCTGTTACGTCTCGTTGTGCTACTGCACCTACTATTCCACACATAGTCTTTATCCTTTGTTTAGTGACTATTCACCGTGTCGTTGTAAAGATCAATTTAGGTGTCAAATGTACTCATTGACTAACGTCAATTCCGTGCATCTTCCTTTAAATTGAACCATACAACTTAACGTTGAACAGCCATATATCAATCACTAGTTTTATTTCTGCTATTAACTCGCTTTGGCGCATATTAAATTCACACCTTGAGCGACTAGTTGTGCTCTTACAGACTCAGGTAAATCATCATCAGTAATTAGGGTGTGTATTTGTTGCCAACCTAACTCTAGGTTAGGTATTTTTTTCGCTATTTTATCTGACTCAACCATAACGATGACTTCACGTGCCACTTCGGCCATAACGCGGCTTAAGCCGATTAATTCGTTAAAAGTGGTGGTGCCTCGTTCAATATCTATACCGTCTGCACCAATAAATAATTGGTCAAAATCATACGAACGCAATACTTGTTCAGCGACTTGACCTTGAAATGCTTCTGAATTTGCATCCCAAGTGCCACCGGTCATCAATAAGGTGGGTTCATTCTCTAAGGCGTGAATTTCATTGGCAATGCTCAGCGCATTTGTCATCACCACTAAACCTTTTTTGTTTTCTAATTCAGCTACCAATGCAGAGGTTGTTTGGCCGCTATCAATAATAATACGGTGATGATCTCTGATTAATGTTGCCGCATGTTTAGCAATCATTTTCTTTTGTTTAGAAAGTTTTTCACTTTTAGGCTCGGTTATTTCACTCGGCAATGCAATAGCGCCACCATAACGCCTTAATAATAAACCACTGTTTTCTAGCGTCGCCAGATCTTTTCTGATGGAAACTTCTGAAATATCAAATTGTTTGGCTAGGCTGTCAACGCTTACTTCACCCTTAAGGTTAAGCTCGGCAATAATACGATGACGACGTTGTTGAGTATTTCTTTTAGACATGGATTCTTTAGACAAATCTTTAGTTATCTTTCACTTTGGTTGTTATTATGTTTCAAATCGAAAGATAATGCAATAAACCTGCAAACTACTTAGTGAAAAAACGTGAATACTCAGCTGTTTTTTCAATTTTATCAGCGGCCTGTTGTAATTGTTTGACTATGACTGAGTCGGTGTTTTTGTTGATGGCAATATAACTATACCGCTGTTTGTTAAATATAAATTTATTGTGCTGAACTTCAACCCCTTCAATGTTGTAGGTAGTAAAATAATGCTGAATGCTAAGAGGATCAGCATAAATCAAATCAACTCGACCATGAATAAAGAGATTCATCATCTGTTCGTCACTAGACACAGTGTAGAGGTTATGTTTTTCTGAGAAACCATTTTCGAGTAAATCTTTGTGGGCAATAGAGTTAAACACAACGGCAATTGATTTTTTTTTCGCTTGTTCAATCGTTTTAACATAGTTCTCTGGTTTACTTGCTAAAGCAATAAACTCTAGAGTTAGCTGACTAACCTTAATAAGCCAGTAAAAATTAGCTTCTCGTTCAGGAGTTCTTACTATGCTTAGAATTAAGGTGTTAGGGGTGTTTTTAGCCTGTGTAAAAGCACGTGCCCAAGGCATAAAACTAACATCCGCATGCAGCTGTGCTTCTTTTAACAAGGCATTGAGAATTTCAACAGTAGGACCTTTGTTTTCACCATTTTCTAGATATTGAAGTAAATGATGCTCATAAGCAACCACCAATAAATCAGCCTCGACACCCTCTTTGGCAAAAGAGTGTAGGATCAGGCTAATACACAAAATAAAAACGGTTATACTAATTTTTAAGAGCATAAAATTGAGTATAACTATTTTAGCCGAATATGCGAATTGTCCGCTATTTTTTTACCGGGCGTTGCCAGTTTTTAATATTGCGTTGCTTGTTACGGGCCACCGCTAAATCGTCTTTTTCAACGTCTTTAGCAATAACCGACCCTGCACCTACGGTGGCGGTTTCACCAATAGTTACTGGCGCAACTAAAGAACTATTAGAGCCGATAAATGCATGGTCGTTAATAATGGTTTGTGATTTATTCACGCCGTCATAATTACAAGTAATAGTACCCGCGCCTATATTAACGTTTTTACCTATGAGTGTATCGCCAAGATAGGTTAAGTGCCCTGCTTTGCTGCCTTCACCGAGCGTAGTTTTTTTCATTTCAACAAAGTTACCCACATGAGAGTTTTTATGCATGGTTGTACCCGGACGGATACGTGCAAAAGGGCCTACAGAGCAATTTTCACCAATGATGGCATCCTCAATAATACTATTGGGTTTTATTTCAACATGCTCGCCAATGGAACAATTTTTAAGAACACAGTTTGCGCCTATTTTTACACCATTAGCTAAGGTCACTTTTCCTTCAAAAATACAGTTGATATCAATGCTGACTTCACTGCCTGTTGTTAAAGAACCACGGATATCAATACGCGCGGGATCACGTAAGCTGGCACCAGCCAGCATCAATTCATGCGCTAAGCGCGCTTGATATGCCCGCTCTAATGAGGCAAGTTGCACCCGATTATTTGCCCCTTCAACTTCAATTTCTGTTTCTGGATGAGCGGTGGCAATTGTTTTACCTTCATGGTGAGCGGCAGCAATAATATCAGTAAGGTAATACTCACCTTGGGCATTCTCATTCGAAAGGCCCGCTAGCCAACGCTTTAAGTCTCCGCCGTTGGCAAGTAAAATACCGGTATTGGCTTCATTAATTAATAGCTGCTCAGGGTTGGCATCTTTTTGTTCAACTATGCCAATCACTTGTTCACCTTGGCGAACAATGCGGCCATAACCGGTGGGGTTGGTTAGATAAACCGTTAATAGCGCCATGCCATTGTCAGGTTTAGCTTGCAGTAAATTTTCTAATGTTGATATTTTTGTTAGCGGTACATCACCATAAAGTACCAATACATCTTCGTCGTCTTTTAAGAAAGGCGAGGCTTGATCAACCGCATGGCCCGTGCCTAACTGCTCAGTTTGCTCAACAAAGATTAAATCTCCACCTGAGTTTTCATCGGTTTTTTTATCGGTTAAAGTTGCTTTAAGCACATCACCGCCAAAACCATAAACAACATAAATGTTTTTTGCCCCTAGGTGACGAGCGCTATCGATGACATGAGCAACCATGGGTTTATCCGCCACCACATGTAGTACTTTAGGTAAAGAAGATCGCATGCGAGTACCTTTACCCGCAGCAAGAATAACAACAGAAAGAGACATACATCATCCATTTAATTAGACATTTTTTATTGTGGCTATTGTAACCAAGTTAACCTTTACTTTGCTACAAGTCATTGCACACTCTAAGTGCAAAAATAACGACTCTCGCCCTGTCATTATGCAAATGAGTTAAGTGAGAAAAACAATTATTAAAAATAATCTTTATTATTCATTACTTTAATCATTAAATTTCATTTGGTACATAACTTGCGATAAAGCAATTAATGTAACGCAAGGTAATGAGTAGTTAATATGAGCGCGAAAATTAAATTAGTAGTAATAGGTAATGGTCCTGTCGGTCATAACTTTTTGGAGTATTTGGTTGAAAGCGGTAATAGCTGCCAATATCAAGTCACCGTTTTTGGAGAAGAACCTTTACCTGCCTACGACCGTGTGCATTTAACCGCTTGGTTTAAAAACCAAGATGTCGCCGATATCAATATGGTCAGTGAAGATTTTTATCCTAAAAATAATTTTATTCTGCATACAGGTGACAAAGTAATCAACATTGATCGTACCAAAAAGCTAGTGACGTCCGCGTCAGGTATGAAAGTTCACTACGATAAAATTATTCTCGCCACTGGCTCTTTCCCGTTTGTTCCGCCAGTGCATGGGCATCAACGCGACAATATTTTTGTTTATCGTACTATTGAAGATTTAGAAAAGATCACCGCAGCGGCAAAAACAGCCAAAATTGGTACCGTTATCGGTGGTGGTTTACTGGGGCTAGAAGCCGCCAAAGCATTGATGGATTTAGGCTTAAAAACCCATGTAGTTGAATTTGCACCACGATTAATGGCGGTACAAGTGGATGACGGTGGCGGTGCGATGCTACGCAAGAAAATTCAAGACTTAGGCGTTAGCGTTCATACCCAAAAGAACACCCAAAATATTAGCGATGGCGATACTGCCGTTCATAAAATGAGCTTTGCTGATGGCGAAATATTAGAAACCGATATTATTGTATTTTCTGCTGGCATTCGTCCTCGTGATGAATTAGCTCGCCAAGCCGAATTAAGTATGGGCGAACGTGGTGGTGTGATTATTAATAATAACTGTTTAACCTCTAACCAAGACATTTACGCTATAGGTGAAGTAGCACTGTGGAATAACAAAATTTTTGGCTTAATTGCGCCTGGAAATGCCATGGCACATGCCGCCGTTGATCACTTAACCGGCACTGGCACCAGCGAATTCACCGGTGCAGACATGAGTACTAAGTTAAAACTGATGGGTGTTGATGTCGCTTCTATTGGTGATGCTCATGGCAATACCCCAAATTCTCGCAGTTATACTTATGTTAACGATCGCGAAGAAGTATATAAAAAAATAGTGGTCAGTGAAGACGACAAATACTTGCTTGGCGCGGTATTAATCGGTGACGCCGCTGAATACGGTTCTTTATTACAATTTATGCTCAATAAAATGGAATTACCCAGTGAGCCTGAAGGT
This sequence comes from Colwellia sp., assembly GCA_016765685.1. Lineage (GTDB taxonomy): Bacteria > Pseudomonadota > Gammaproteobacteria > Enterobacterales > Alteromonadaceae > Colwellia. The sequence continues at coordinate 20,360 of JAESPR010000056.1, forward strand.
TTAATTTTACCCCGTGTTGACGGCAGCTCTAGTGGCATCGGTATTGATGCCCTACCTGATTCAGCCGTTTTGTGTTCTTGCATGAATGTCAGCAAAGCGGATGTAGTTGAAACGGTACAAGCGGGTGCTTGTGATATGGCCGCAATAAAGTCATGTACCAAAGCGGCGACAGGCTGTGGTGGTTGTACTGCGTTAGTGACCCAAGTATTAAATAACGAACTAGAAAAACAAGGCGTTGAGGTTAATACCGACCTCTGTCAGCATTTTTCTTATACCCGCCAAGATTTATATAACCTTGTGCGTATTGAAAAAATCAAAAGCTTTGATGAACTACTGGAAAAACATGGCTCTCAATCAGGTACTGGCTTGGGCTGTGATATTTGTAAACCCACCGCCGCGTCAATACTTGCTTCTTGTTGGAATGACCATGTGCTTGACGAAAAACTTCATAGCCTACAAGACACTAACGATTATTACCTAGGTAACATGCAAAAAGACGGTACCTACTCAATTGTGCCGCGCATTCCCGGTGGGGAAATTACGCCAGATGGTCTTATTGTATTGGGCGAAGTCGCTAAAAAATACAACCTGTATACCAAAATTACCGGTGGTCAACGAGTAGATTTATTCGGTGCTCGATCAGAACAACTGCCCGCAATTTGGCGTATTTTAGTCGACGCGGGTTTTGAAACCGGACACGCTTATGGTAAATCGTTACGCACGGTAAAGTCTTGTGTTGGTTCTACTTGGTGTCGATATGGCGTACAAGATTCGATGGGCATGTCGATACTATTAGAAAATCGTTATAAAGGTTTACGCTCTCCGCACAAATTAAAAATGGCGGTATCCGGCTGTACTCGTGAATGTGCTGAAGCACAAAGTAAAGACGTCGGTATTATTGCCACTGAGAACGGCTGGAATATGTATGTTGGTGGCAATGGTGGCATGAAACCTCGCCATGGCGATTTATTTGCTGTTGATTTAAGTGATGTGGAATTAATCCAATATATCGACCGATTTTTTATGTTTTATATACGTACCGCTGATCGCTTACAACGTACTTCGGTATGGATGGACAACATGGAAGGCGGTTTAGAATATTTAAAAACTGTGATCATTGATGACAAACTGGGTTTAGTTAATGAGTTAGAGCAAGAAATGTCTGCGGTGGTTGGTACTTATCAATGTGAATGGAAAACTACCATTGAGGATCCAATAAAAATGAAACGATTTGAGCACTTTGTTAATAGCAAACGACATGATGATAACGTTATTTTTACCACCGAACGGCAACAAATACGCCCCGTATTAACGGCTGAAAAAAATACTGAAACCATTACTCAGTAAATAAGTTAATAAATAAGTTAATAAATAAAGGCTCTAAAATAATGACAACTAATATGACTAACAAACAATGGGTCGCCATTTGCAACATTGACGATATTCTACCCAATATGGGGCGCTGTGCCCTTTTTAATAATAAGCAAGTCGCTATTTTCAGAGTTTTAGACTCCGCAGGCGGTGAAAGCTTTTATGCCATTGATAACTACTGCCCGTTTAGTCATGCCAATACTTTGTCACGTGGTATTACCGGAAATATTGATGGCAAAACCGTGATTTCCTCTCCGCTTTATAAGCAGCATTTTGACTTATTAACCGGCATATGTCTTGAAGATAAAAATGTTAAAGTAAATACCTACCCAGTGCGTCTTGATGGCCATGCCGTATTAATGAGTGAAGCGACTATTAACGTTAGTTAATTCTTCTTGGGTAGATATTTAGGGTGCAAAAACAAATAGTCACACCAAGTACTGAAGCTGTTGTAATTAAAACCGGGCCCAGTGGCTCTATACCACTGGGATGGTTGTAAAGCCTGTAAACGAAAAAACATTTTGTGACCATCAATAGCAACATAACAAATTAACGCCTCATTAGTTTGATTGGTCACTTGTATTTCAGCTATATTTTTAACACTACGCTGATACTGCACTAATATTTTAGGTATAGCAGCAACCGATGTTGAAAAGACGAGTAGGATGAAATAGATAAAAATTTTTACCTGCATTTTTAAAGTCACCATTGAGTAAGAATACAAATTTTTTTAAAATTATTTTAAGTTTAGCATTGAAAGCGAAAACAGGTGTCTCCATAACTTACATACACAGAAAAAGAACCTAGTAATTAATTTCACTCATTCAATTACATTATTATAAAAATATGCCCTTATATTCAAGTTTAGTTAAGAATAAAGGCACTAGAAAGAAGAGAATAAACCATGGCGAACATCGTTCCAGTAAGACAAGAACAACATAAAAAATTAAAACTTGCTTCAACACGTAACATTTCACATATAAAAGGGCAGCATATCATTCCTGTTTCTGCAGCAGAATATGCCCAGTCTTCTGCAAGTTTTCCTATTGTTCTTGTTAAGAACCCAGATTCTGAGCGTTTTCGTAGTGTAGCTATGTTGGGTTTAGAAGCCGGTGAAAATTTATTTTTACAAGATGATAAGTGGAGCGGTTTGTCAATGCCGCAAAGCATATCCATGGTGCCATTTTCATTGGGTGTCGACCCAGATAAAGAAAACACCTTAACTACTTGTATCGATCTTGACAGCCCGTTTGTTGGTGAAGAAAAAGAGTTAACTTTATTTGAAGACGACGGTAAAGATTCTGAAGTGTATGCTAATGTGCAACAAGCACTAGGTCGTTTATTTGATAACGAAAGAATGACAGAAAGCTTCATCAAAGAATTACAAGAAAATGATCTCCTACAAGAGCTTGAATTAAACGTAACCTTAAGTACCGGAGAGAAAAAGAAACTGGTTGGAATTTTTACGATAAACGAAGATAAAATTAAAGCGTTATCAGACGATAAAGTATTAGATTTCCATAAACGTGGTTTATTTGTTCCTATTTACTCAATGTTAGGATCACTCACTCAAGTTAACCATTTAGTACAATTACGTAACCGAGTATCTGAAACTAAAGTAACGGGTGTGCAAATTGTGCCTCTAGGTGTAGAAACAGCTAAAGAAAGTTAATTTTTAACCGTCATTCTTAGTGATAAAAAAGGAGCTTTTAGCTCTTTTTTTCATTTTAACGTGAAATAAACACCATTGTTTATTTCGATACCGGTCTTCTTGTGCTAATTTAATTATTACCGGTATATAATGGTGGAAGAATAATGGCCGAAAAAGATAAGCTTTCCAAGGAAGTAGAAGAGCAAATACAAAGCCTAGCAAGTGATGTTTATATTCAAATAGAAGAACGACTTACACAACTTATTTGCGCCACTACGTTGAAAGAAACCAGTGAAAAAATCAATATCGAGCTAGACCCTGCTTACCTTGCTTTGAAAAAAGATTATCAAACTAGCCAACAAAAATTCTCTGAAAAAAGTAATAGCCTCTCAGCAAAAATTAAACAGTTAGAACAAGATACTGCTAGCTTAACCGCGCAATTGACCAACGAACAAAATAAACAAGCAACTAAACTGGCCGAAAGCCAAGCCACATTAATAGCACATGATACCGATTCAGCACAAAAAAATGCGCAACAAGAGCAAGAAAATAATCAAGTTAAACAACAGTTAGAAGAAGCTCTAGCGCAGCAACAAACCTGTGAGCAAAATTTTCAGGTTGAACTGACTCAAAGCAATATCAATTTTACCGAAACTATTGAACGTCTAGAACACGAACATAGCCAAATAAAACAGCAATTAGAAGAATCTCTAAGCCAGCAACAAACCTATGAGCAAAACTTTCAGGTTGAACTGACTCAAAGCAATATCAATTTTACCGAAACTATTGAACGTCTAGAACACGAAAACAGTCAAATGAAAACGGCTTTAGCGCAAGAAAAAACAAAACTTTCTAGCGAACAACAAAGTTTACAGTCAACGCTTTGTGAGCAAAACACCCAGTTGCAACAACAGCAAGCACACTTTAATGATCATAATAAAAAGCAGCAAACGCAACTATCCAATAGTGAGAAAGAGTTACAAGAACAACAACAAGAAGTTCTAACCCTCAATGAAAGTTTGACAGTTTTTGCTGAGCAAGAGCAAATATTAATTGAGCGTTTAGATGTTATTGAAAAGCAGAGGAAAAACAGTGAAGATAAGTTACAAAAAGCACAAGAAATCTGGCAAAAAACTGAAGAGTTACAAACTTCAACCTTAATTGAACAGAAAAAACAAATCACTGAACTAAATAAACAACTGCAAGCATCAAATATTGATTTAGCACGTAATCAAAAACAATATCAAAGCCAGGTAGCAAGTTCAGAGCAAGTATCCGCACAAATAATAACAGAGCTTAATGAACAATTACTACAAGCACAAAATGAATTAATTGAACAGCAAGATAATGTAGTGATTCTAGAAGATAAAACAAAACAACAACTAAAGACTATTCAAGCGGATAAACAAGAAATAAAGCAGTTAAAAGAGCAACTATTATCAGCGCAAAATGACATCATTGAGCAAACAAAAACACTGACAGAGCAGCAACAACAATTAGTGTTTTTAGAAGATAAAATAAAGCAACAAGTAAAAACCGCTCAAGATAATAAGCAAGCAATAAAACAGTTAAATGATCAACAAAACAAGTTAGAAGAAAAACGACAAGCAGAGCAAACGGCATCACAACAGAAAATTATAACGCTAGAGAAAAACAGCCAGCAATTAGCAGGTAATTTAATTACCGAGCAAGCTGATATTAAGTTGTATCAAGAAGAAGTTGAATCGCTAAAATCACAAGTGAAATTAGCACATGAAGGGCAAGAGAATGTGCTAAAACGTTTTAATGCCAGTAGAGAAAAACAAGAAAAAGACAATGATCAAGTCAGAGATACTATTAAATATTTGCGCGATGAAAATAGCGAGATGATCACGCAACTTTTTGAGCAAAAAGAAAACTTTATGGAACAAATTCATGACTTGGAAAACAAATTAACAGAATACCGCTTAAAATTTGAATATGCACAAAAACAGCTAATTCAAAACAGCTAAATGAACCGTGAAATTTAGTCCGCTGAAAAACCAGCTAGCCTTTGGATCTTGAAGTGGTTTAGGTATAATAAGTTATTATGTTTTTATCAACGAGATCAAACTTGACTATACTCCTTCCTTTTGCAACGTTAAGTCATTGGCAACAAATCACTTTTGCTGGTGCTTTAATCGAGCGCATGTTACCTAATTATCAAATATTTAGCGAAAACAGTCAATTTGGTGATTATGGATTATTACGCAATCAGCTTGATCTAATTTGGCAGTGGTTAGATAAAAACAGCCAAATCAAAATTAATATCAACGCGCAATTAAATAAATTGGAAGAACAAACCCCTGATCCTGAAAAGTTTGACTCTTTTGGTGTTTTCCCTGCTCTTGATGTGTGCATGGCAATGATGTCTATATGGCAATTAATTCAGTCAAAAGGAAAAGACGATAATCATAATGATATTCACAGTATTAGCCGCTTGTCTGATAACAGTGTTCGTTATTATGTTGAAATTTTACTACTTGATGAAGGTGAAGTGCCACCTGCCAGCATAAATGAACATCCCTTAACGGTATGGGAACAAGAAACACAAAAGGAATTGTTTGATTTTTTAACGTTTACTGCTGAAAATAAACGTTCATGTCTGTTAGCCAAAGAGATGGTATTGGCAGAAGGGCTTTCTAATCTTGGTATTGAAATAAAATAGCTTTCGTTAACAGTAGCTTTTTCCTTAACTTTCATGCATATTTTTCGTGTAATCGACTTTAAAATAGGATCATGTATGAATTTCACCCAAAAGCTGTTTGTTTTGTTGGTATTTGTCACACCATTTATTACTCAAGCAAGCAGTATCTCAGAAAAAAACGCCAACATTGAAGCCGTCATTAAAAAAGCAATGACTACTTTTCAAGTGCCCGGTGTTGCCGTTGCTATTGTAAAAAATAATCAAGTAGTGATGAGCAAAGGTTTTGGGGTAATTGAACAGAACAAAAAAACCCTAGTTACCCCTGATACTTTATTTGGCATTGCCTCAAATACTAAAGCCATGACTGCGGCACTGTTGGCCGGTTTAGTTGATGAAGGAAAACTGACCTGGACAACCAAAGTCATTGATATTATTCCTGAGTTTCAAATGCCCAATGCTTATGTTACTCGTGAGTTTACTATTATCGATTTGCTGTCACACAAGTCAGGTTTGGGTTTAGGGGCTGGCGATTTAATGATTTGGCCACAAACTACCTTAACCAATGCTGATGTTATTAAAGGTTTGAAACACTTGCCACAGGTTTCTAGTTTTCGCAGCGAATTTGCTTACAACAATTTGATGTATGTTATTGCTGGTGAAATTATTGCCAAGCTCACCTCAATGCCATGGCAAGAAGCGATTCAAACGCGTATCTTTACTCCCTTAGGGATGAAAAATACGCGAGCAACCTTTTCTCAAATTCCTAAAAGCAATGATAATATTGCTCGTGCACATGTACCACTAGAGGGAAAGTTAACGGTTGTTGGCGGTAATTTCTTAGAGAGGTTTACTTCTGCTGGCGCAGTTGCATCAAGTGTTAACGACATGACTTTATGGTTAAAAGCACAACTAAATAATGGCGCTTATATTAACAAGGCCAATAAAGATGAGCGTTTATTCTCAATTGAACAAAGCCGTGCAATGTGGCAAGCGCGCACAATTTTACCGGTTTCAGTAGCGGCGACTAAACAAGATAAAACCCATTTTTCTGCTTATGGTTTAGGCTGGGCTTTAAAAGACTATCATGGTGTTAAGTTAATTCATCATAGCGGTGGTATTTTAGGCATGGTATCTAAAGTTGTTATTGTGCCAGAAGAAAACTTAGCGATGGTTATTCTAACCAATCAACAATCGGGTTACGCCTTTAATGCCATTTATTTGCACATTTTAAATGAATATCTTGAACTAGCAGAAAAAGACTGGGTTGTTTATTACCATGATAAAGAGCAGGCTCGAACAGCGAAAGAAAAAGTTCGCTTAGCAAAAGCCGCAAGTTTAGTTGATAAAAACTCCTCCCATTCATTACCGCTAAGAGCCTATGCGCAAACGTATAGCGATAATTGGTACGGTGATATTGAGATCAGTTATCGTAACAATCAGCTCAACATGAAATTTAGTCATACGCCAAAATTGCAGGGTACTTTAGCGCATTATCAACACAATACTTTTATTGTTCGTTGGCATGATAGGAGTCTTGAGGCGGATGCGCTTGTCAATTTTCATTTGAATGAAGCAGGTGAGGTCGAATATGCAAATATGAAAGCAGTATCGAATACCACTGACTTTAGCTTTGACTTTCATGATCTTAAGTTAATACCCAAGAAAAATAAATAAACAGTTAAAAATGTTATCGGTAACAGAAATAATTTCTCCGAAACTCACAACTACCTTAATATCTGTTTAAATTTAGCTTTCACTGAGCGCCAATGAGTCATCGGCTCTGTAGGCGCTTTTGCCAAAACTTGCTCAAATTCCTGTTGAGATAAGTTAACTTCACCACCATGAGCAAGAATAATACTTTTTGCCTCTAACTTAGCTATTTTCATCAGTGAATTACGGTAGCGCTGTGGGTAAAAAATAGGAAAAGGTGGAATAAAGCCCTTGCGAGTAGTAACAATTAAATCGGCAACATAAATTATATTACTAGGCAAGTGATGCAATGATAAATCTCGGTCGGTATGACCTTGTGTTGCTAAGGCTTGCCAATCTTCAAAGCCAGGCAAACTATCGCCATCATCAAGTTTATAGTCAGGTGTTAACGTACTTGAATACCACAACCACCGCTGCGGGCGTTTTTTCTTATTAGCAACATATCGGGTTAAGAGTAAATCAGTAATGTGCATTAATTTACCATCAAAGCCACTATACCATTGACCTACCACGTTGGCGCAGGCAATTTTACAGCCGGTTATTTTTCTTAGTTTATTAGCAGCGCCGGCGTGATCTGGGTGCATATGAGTCACCACTATCAAAGTTAAATCGGTTAATGGCCTATGCAAAGTATCGTTAATGAAGTGCTTGATTAGCGCAACATCAGCGCGACTACAGCCATCAAGTAACAATAATTTGTCGGCATACTCGGCAAGTAAAATAGTTTGAATATAACCGTCGAGTTTATGTAGTTTGATCATTATTTTGTATGCTCATTGATACTTATGTTCGCTGAAATAGGCGATAAGCCACTTGTCCGGCAATTTTTTCTTTTAATAACTGCCAGTTATTAGGTAGCTTTTGGCTACCTTCCGCTTCCATCTCTACATAAATTAAGGCTTGTTCGCTGAGCCAGCCATTTTCTAATAATTCACAGGTTTGACTAACTAAATTTTGTCTAAATGGGGGATCAACAAATACCAGATCAAAGCTTTGGATAGCTTGAGTTTTAAGAAAATTAAGCACATTGTTATTAGTGACTATTATATTATCTGCTTTAAGAAGTTGTTTGTTAGCCAATAACTGCTTAGCGGCAGCTTTATTTAGCTCAATTAAGTTAACTTGCGCCACGCCGCGAGATAATGCTTCAAAGCCTAAACTGCCCGCACCGGCAAAACAATCTAAACAATGTGCATCATGCAAGTAAGGCATCAACCAGTTAAATAGCGTTTCCTTGATGCGATCTGTGGTTGGTCTCAACCCTTCAGCCATGAGTACTGGCAGTTTTCTGCCTCGATGTTTGCCCGCTATAATACGAATACTGCCAAGTGCAGCTTTTTTGTGTTGTTGTTTTTTAGCTTGATTCATATCACTGACAGTTATCATTTTTAATGCTAATATAGCGGCGATTTTATCCCCATTTTGGTATAACACCAAACAAATAACGTATTTATTTAGGTCGAAGAAAGTGTCCAAAAAGAAAAAAGGGTTGTTTTCCTGGTTAGGTTTAGCTCAGGACGAAAAAAAGCAAACAGTTATAGAGCAAGAATCTGCTGTTGAAGCTCAGCCGAGCGAAATGCTTGATGAAGACGCGGTGGTAATACTTGCAACTCAAACTAAACTAGCAAAGTCTCCCTCTGCTGAAGAAATAGCACCAGAGCCGGTCACACAAAGCGTAACTGAACTCGAGGAGCAAACTTCATCGGTACCTGATGTAAATGTGCCAACAGAGCAAGCCGTGACTGAAGTAAAAGAACTCAAACAAGAAATTAAAATTGGTTTATTTGCTCGTTTAAAGCAAGGGTTAAGTAAAACTCGACAAAATTTAGGTGGCGGTTTAGTTGATTTGTTCCGCGGCAAACAAATTGATGATGATTTGTTTGAAGAATTAGAAACCCATTTGTTGCTGGCCGATGTTGGTGTTGAAACCACCATGCAAATTATTGACTCATTAACACAAAGTGCTAACCGTAAGCAGCTAAAAGATGCGACCGCTTTATACGAGTTATTAAAAGTAGAGTTAAAAAACATCATTAAAAAAATAAATCATCCGTTAGTAATCCCCGAAAGTGAAGGTCCTTTTGTAATGCTAATGGTAGGTGTTAACGGTGTTGGCAAAACTACCACCATTGGTAAATTAGCCAAACAATTTCAAGCTCAGGGTAAATCAGTGATGTTAGCCGCAGGAGATACTTTTAGAGCGGCAGCGGTAGAGCAACTACAAGTGTGGGGTGAACGTAATAATATTCCCGTTATTGCCCAGCAAACTGGCGCTGACAGTGCCTCGGTTATTTTTGATGCCATTAGCGCCGCTAAAGCGCGTAAAGTGGATGTGCTTATTGCGGATACTGCAGGACGCTTACAAAATAAAGCTCATTTAATGGAAGAGTTGAAAAAAATAGTGCGGGTGATGAAAAAATTGGATGTTAATGCCCCCCATGAAGTAATGTTAACCCTTGATGCCGGCACCGGACAAAATGCCTTAAGCCAAACTAAGTTATTTGATGAAGCTGTAGGTTTAACCGGCTTAACCGTAACTAAATTAGACGGCACCGCCAAGGGTGGTGTTGTTTTTGCCATTGCGAATAAACATAACATTCCTATTCGTTATTTAGGGGTTGGAGAAGGTATTGATGATCTACGGCCATTTAATGGCGATGATTTTATTGATGCTTTATTTGTTAAAGAGTAATAGACTGAAAAGAAAATGTTCTTAAAAAATAATTATGATCAGCTTTAATCATGTTAATAAAACTTACCCGGGCGGTTTCTTAGCGTTAAAACAAGTTAACTTCTCCCTTAAAGCAGGTGAAATGGCTTTTTTAACGGGCCATTCTGGTGCAGGTAAAAGCACCCTGTTAAAGTTAATTTCGATGATGGAAAAACCAAGTTCAGGTAGCATTTTAGTGAATAATACTGAACTGGCTAAAATTCAGTATCAGCAAATTCCTTATGTTCGCCGTGGCATCGGCATGATTTTTCAAAGCCATAACTTACTTAAAGACCGAACCATTTTTGATAATGTTGCCTTACCCCTAATTATTGAAGGGGTTAGCCACAAAGAAATTAAAAAGCGGGTTGAAACTGCGTTAGATAAAGTCCATTTAAGCGCTAAGCTTAAATGTTTTCCACACATGCTCTCAGGCGGTGAACAACAACGAGTTGGTATTGCCCGCGCCATTGTTAACAAGCCGCCTATTTTACTTGCCGATGAACCCACGGGTAATTTAGATCCCAAATTATCCCTTGATATTATCAGTCTTTTTGAAGAGTTTAATGCCGCCGGAGTCACTGTATTAATTGCCACCCATGATCTTGGTCTAATTGCGCGTATGCGATACCGTACCCTAACCTTAAAAGAAGGTACTATGATCAACGACGGTATCGTTGATGGTTTGCAGGCACAAGGTATAACTTATGAGTAGCAATATACACGTCAGTGGTTTGGGTCAACGTAATAGCCTACTTAGGCGGTTACTCTCTTTGCCTATTCGCCATTTGCAACAGGCCGTTGGCAGTTTGGGCTATTTATGGCGCACGCCGTTTACATCCTTCATGACCGTATTTGTGCTCGGCATAAGTTTAGCTTTACCTGCAACTTTACATTTATTTGTGAAAAATGCTCAACAAGTAAGTGAACAATGGGACAGCGCTTCACAAATCACCTTATTTTTAAAATTATCGATTAATGAGAAAAGTGCCCAAAATTTAGTTAAGCGCATTAAACTATATTCAGATGTTAGTGATGTGCATTATATTTCGGCCAAACAAGCCTTAAAAGAATTTAAGGTATTATCTGGCTTTGGTCAGTCACTTGACTATCTTGATAAAAACCCTTTGCCCGCTACAGTGTTAGTAACCCCCACCCAAAGAGCAAGCCAAGCAAGCGCTGCCAATGAACTGTTAGCGAAACTAAAACAAGAACGTGAAGTTGAACAAGGAAAACTTGATTTAGAGTGGTTAACCCGCTTAGAAGCCATGGCAAAGCTAATTGAAGACATTGTTATTGGCGTGGCACTGTTATTATGTCTGTCGGTGGTACTTATTGTTGGCAACACCATTCGTTTGGCTATTTTAAATCAAAAAGATGCTATTGCTATTATGAAACTTGTGGGTGCAACAGACAGTTTTATTCAAAGACCCTTTCTATATAGCGGTGTATGGTATGGTATTTTTGGTGGTTTATTATCTTGGTTAGCGGTCACTATTCTGGCTCAGTACTTAACCGGTGCTATTAGTGAGTTAACCGATTTATATCAAAGTAATTTTCAGTTACAGGGGTTGTCATTTAATGAGGCGTTATTATTAATTGCTTTTGCTGTTGCCTTAGGTTTAGCAGGCAGTTATATCTCGGTGCGTAAACATATCAGAGCCATTGAACCGAACGCCGACTAAGCTATGTTGTTGTTACTCAATAAGAAAAAATAGTGATAACATTCTTTAACAAATCTATCACCAAATAAATGAAAGATCATCTTGTTTTGCCCCATCTATTAAGCTAATGTTTGTCTTCGCTCGGTCTCGCTAGTAAGGCGTTTATAGTTAAAAAGCCTGATTTATGTTACAATCGCGAGCCTAGGACAAGTAAAAAATTTTCAAGAAAAGAGGTTTCCAATTATGAGTAATACCACGCAGCTAACCATACCGCATAGTGGCAGTATTGAAGCGTACATGCAATCAGCGTACAGCATCCCCATGCTTACAGCAGAAGAAGAACATGATCTCGCCACTCGCCTCTATGATGAAAATGATTTACAAGCCGCACAAAAATTAATCATGTCACACCTACGTTTTGTTATTCATGTTGCTAAAGGCTATTCAGGTTATGGTTTAGCACATGCCGATTTAGTACAAGAAGGCAACGTAGGTTTAATGAAAGCGGTTAAGCGCTTTAATCCAGGTGTAGGCGTGCGTTTGGTTTCATTTGCCGTACATTGGATCAAAGCTGAAATTCATGAATACGTACTAAAAAACTGGCGCATTGTTAAAGTTGCGACCACTAAAGCGCAACGTAAATTGTTTTTCAACCTGCGTAAGAATAAAAAACGTTTAGGTTGGTTTAGCAATGATGAAGTTAATACAGTTGCTGAAACATTAGGTGTGAGCACCAAAGATGTGTTGGAAATGGAAAACCGCATGAGCAGCCATGATCAAGCTTTTGAGTTGTCTTCTGATGACGACGACAATGCTAGTGCTAGTAATTTCTCTCCAGCCTTGTATCTTGAAGATAAACAATCTGACTTAGCGATTGAAGTAGAAAATGCTAACTGGACGAGTCATGCTAATAATCGGTTATCAACCGCATTAGTTGCGTTAGATGAACGTAGCCAAGATATCATCAAAACCCGTTGGTTAGCTGAAACTAAATCAACCTTGCAAGATCTTGCCAATAAATATCAAATATCCGCAGAGCGTGTTCGTCAATTAGAGAAAAATGCCTTAAATAAATTGAAAAACACCATGGTTTTATAATTGTAGTTTTTAATTACAGTATTTTTAAAAAACCGGCTTAGGCCGGTTTTTTGTTTTAATGCAGTGCATATAGCTTATACCTATTGCACTAACTAAGTGATCATTTTTAAATTAATAGCATCCATGGGCTAGGATTTACAGGTCGAACGCTTCAAAAAGAGGATTGTACGAGAGCTATTTGAAATAAACAATGATCCCTACTTATTGGCGTAAAAACACCATAGAGCCTTTAAAAGTGTACAATCACGCCGACAAAAGCACCTTTAAATTCAAGATCGGTATATAAATTTTCTAAATCTTCAAATTCCATTTTCACGGCCCGATACCCTAGGGTCAAATTAAAATCCACCATAATGCTATCAACTAGGTCGTAACTTAAACCAACTTGATAGTCATAAAGGGAATGGTGATCTATCAATAAAAAATTACCCTGGGCAAATACACTTAGACCCGTTAACGACAAGGTAATATTAGTGGCAACATACAACATAGGCACAATTTCGTCGGTCTTTATTTTACCTGTAGTAACAGAACTTGATATTTCTTCAATAAGATGAGTGTGATCTACGTTATCTTCTTCGACTATAGTAGTAACAATCTCTGTTATCCCTGTAACAGTGACACCACCATTAAAATCTCTAGCGGTTAAACCCAAATCAAATGAAAATACACCTTTATCAAATAATTCATAATATAAGGTGTAATCGACATAACTGACGTTAAAACTGGCATTAACATCGTCATCAATTAGAAAAGTTTTATCATCGAAGCTAAACCCTTGCGTTAAATTAGTTTTACCTGTGGTATTAAGCGTGGTACTTGAAATTAGTACATTAGGGAGCAAAGGAAAAGGGTGTTCAACGGCAACAAAGTAGTTATTTTGCTGTTCTTTTTTTAAATTAAAGTCAATTAACGTATTTTTTTCACCAAAAATACCACTTGCTTCACTTTGCCAAATTTGGCCGCCTAGATATAAACCAACCGTATTTGCTTGTATGTTAGCAGTTAAAAGTGCTGCAAGAGTTACTGCAAAAACCGTTTTTTTCATCTCGTTATTATCCTTATTTACGAATGGCCATGTTCCATTTTTTATATACTCGCCATCACCTTTATACTCATATAACCACAAGAGGTCATAAAAAGAGCTATTAATACAATAATCCATTGTAATTCATACTTAGATTCAAGTTAAGAAAAACTTAACAGTGTATTATAGATAAATCTCAGCAACTTGACACGAAATTCATTAGAAATGCATGGAAAAATTTTAAATCCTAAGGTCTCTAATGTGCTCTTTAAAGTCACCCCAATACAACTTCATAACTGCTGGCTTTGTAACCCCTCAAGGTGTATGAATTATCTTAGGGAAGGAGATGCTCTCGTTATCACTAGGTTAGATCGTCTTACGCGTTTGGTCACAGCCATTATTTTATTCAGCTATAAATCCCTAGTAGCAATTTCGAGGGGTTTTGTGCCCATATATGATAAAAAACGCCCTGTTACTTCACAGTAACAGGGCGTTTTTAATTTTATTCACTAAATCATTCTCTAAAAAGTTACCAACATCCTACGCAAAAGTAGTATTAGTTTTTCTTTTTAGTCACTTGAATAACACGTAGTTGTGCTACTGCACGGGCTAATTCAGCAGCAACAGTTGCATAGTCAACATCAGCGCTATTGGCGTTCATGTTTTCTTCTGCACGTTTTTTTGCTTCTAAAGCCGCTTGTTCGTTCAATTCATCAGCTCGACATGCAACATCTGCAAGTACAATAATTTGATTTGGCTGAACTTCTAACATGCCACCTGAAAGGTAAATAACCTCTTCAGTGCCATCGCTCTTAGTGATAAGCGCCATACCCGGCTTTAGTGAAGTCAATAAAGGTGCATGACCAGGTAAAATACCTAGTTCACCTTCACTACCTGTGATCTGTAATGATTTAATGCTGCCTGAAAATAAGCTTTCTTCTGCACTGACCACATCCAGATTTACAGTAAATAATGCCATTTGACTCGACCTCTTAAGTTGTAGATTTTTTGTAGGCCGACCTCTTTTAATAAAGAACTGCCGTCAAATTGATGGGCTAAAGCCCAACCTACAGTATATACCTACAAATGATTACATCTTGTTAGCTTTCTCTACGGCTTCTTCAATAGAACCAACCATGTAGAATGCTTGCTCAGGCATATCATCATAGTCACCTGCTAAAATGCCTTTAAAGCCAGCAATGGTGTCTTTTAATGATACATATTTACCCGGGCTGCCAGTAAATACTTCGGCAACAAAGAACGGTTGAGATAAGAAACGTTGGATTTTACGTGCGCGAAACACGGTTTGCTTATCTTCTTCAGATAACTCATCCATACCTAAGATGGCGATGATATCTTTTAGTTCTTTGTAACGTTGTAGTACTGATTGCACTCCACGAGCTACTTCATAATGCTCAGCACCAACCACTAACGGGTCTAACTGACGTGAAGTTGAATCTAATGGGTCAATTGCTGGGTAAATACCTAGCTCAGCAATAGAACGTGACAGTACTACGGTTGCATCTAAATGAGCAAAGGTAGTTGCTGGGCTTGGATCGGTCAAATCATCCGCAGGTACGTATACCGCTTGAATTGACGTGATAGAACCCTTGGTAGTTGACGTAATACGCTCTTGTAATACACCCATTTCTTCAGCCAATGTTGGTTGATAACCAACCGCTGATGGCATACGACCAAGTAACGCTGATACTTCAGTACCGGCAAGTGTGTAACGGTAAATGTTATCGACGAAAAATAATACGTCACGACCTTCGTCACGGAATTTTTCTGCCATCGTTAAACCGGTAAAGGCAACACGTAAACGGTTTCCTGGAGGCTCGTTCATTTGACCGTAAACTAATGATACTTTATCAAGTACGTTTGAATCGTTCATTTCGTGATAGAAATCATTACCTTCACGAGTACGCTCACCTACACCAGCAAATACTGAGTAGCCGCTGTGCTCGATAGCGATGTTACGAATAAGTTCCATCATGTTAACGGTTTTACCAACACCTGCACCACCGAATAAACCTACTTTACCACCCTTAGCGAATGGACAAATTAAGTCGATTACCTTGATACCTGTTTCTAGCAATTCGTTAGACATGGTTTGTTCGGCGTAAGCAGGTGCTTCACGGTGAATAGACCAGCGCTCTTTCTCACCAATAGGGCCAGCTTCATCAATAGGCTCACCTAATACGTTCATGATGCGACCTAAGGTCTCAACACCAACGGGAACTTGAATGTTCTCACCTGTATTTGCTACATTCAGACCACGACGCAAACCATCAGAAGTACCCATTGCAATAGTACGTACAACACCGCCACCAAGCTGTTGTTGCACTTCTAGTACTAAACCTTCAAGGTTACCTTCGGTTATATTTAATGCGTCATATATCTGAGGTACGGCATCTTGTGGAAATTCAACATCCACAACTGCGCCAATGATTTGGACGACTTTACCTGTACTCATGTTTATTCCTCTTAATTTAAGCTAACCAATCCTTTTAGGCTGTTAGCTAGCTTTACGTTAAATTACGAATTTTTATTACCTGCCTTTACTACACAGTAAAGGCGTACCTATTAACCAACCGCAGCAGCACCCGCAACAATTTCACCCAATTCTTGAGTGATCGCTGATTGACGCGCTTTGTTGTATATCAGTTGTAAATCATCAATCAAATCACCGGCATTATCTGTGGCAGATTTCATCGCTACCATACGGGCAGCTTGTTCACAGGCTAGGTTTTCAACCACACCTTGATATACTTGTGATTCAATATAACGAACTAATAATTGATCTAACAATACGTTAGCTTCTGGTTCGTAAATGTAATCCCAACGATGTTTAATTTCTTCATCGTCAGCTTTAGGTAAAGGTAATAACTGATCTATGCTTGGCTCTTGTGTCATGGTGTTAACAAACTTGTTATACACAATGAACAATCGATCAATTGTACCGTCACTATAAGCATTAAGCATAACCTGTACACTACCCACTAAGTCGGTAATTGACGGGTTATCACCTAAGCCAGATGTTTGTGCAGTTACTGTAGCGCCCATGTTATTGAAGAACGATGTCGCTTTAGAGCCGATAATCGCAAATTCAACTGTCGCTTCTTTAGACTGCCATTGGGCAGCATCAGCGAGCACTTTCTTAAATGAATTAATATTTAAGCCACCACACAAACCTCGGTCTGTTGATACCACGATATAGCCAACACGCTTAACTGGACGCTCTTCCATATAAGGATGGCGATATTCCAAGTTACCAAGCGCGATATGACCGATCACTTTTCGTATATTTGTCGCATATGGACGAGAGGCTGCCATGCCTTCTTGCGCTTTGCGCATTTTAGAAGCGGCAACCATTTCCATAGCGCTTGTGATCTTTTGAGTGTTTTTCACACTCGCAATTTTGGTTTTTATTTCTTTACCAACGGCCATGACTTTTCTCCGAAAAGGTTAACTAATTAAAAACGTCTTACCAAGTTTGCGTTGACTTGAAATTTTCAAGTGCTTTGGTCAAACTTGCTTCGATGTCTTTATCGTAATTACCTGTTTCGTTAATAGTAGCCATTAACTCTGCTTGGTCGTTGTTCATGTAAACATGTAAAGCATCTTCAAAATCATTGATTTTGTTAATAGCAATATCGTTTAAAAAACCTTTTTCTGCAGCAAATAAAGACACTGCAGTTTCAGCAACAGATAACGGACTGTATTGCTTTTGCTTCATTAATTCAGTAACACGTTGTCCATGCTCTAATTGAGCACGCGTCGCGTCATCTAAATCTGAGGCAAATTGAGCGAAAGCCGCTAATTCACGATATTGAGCCAAGGCTAAACGAATACCACCACCTAATTTCTTGATGATTTTCGTTTGCGCAGCACCACCAACACGAGATACTGATAAACCAGCATTTACCGCAGGACGAATACCTGAGTTGAATAAATCAGACTCTAGAAATATTTGACCATCAGTAATCGAAATTACGTTGGTTGGTACGAAGGCAGATACATCACCCGCTTGCGTTTCAATAATAGGTAATGCGGTTAAAGAACCGGTTTTACCTTTAACTTCACCGTTGGTGAATTTTTCAACGTATGCTTCATTTACACGAGCAGCACGTTCAAGCAAACGACTGTGAAGATAGAAAACGTCACCTGGGTAGGCTTCACGACCTGGAGGACGACGAAGTAATAATGAAATTTGACGGTAGGCAACGGCTTGCTTAGACAAATCATCATAGACTATTAGTGCATCTTCACCGCGGTCACGGAAATATTCACCCATAGAGCAACCCGCGTATGGTGCCAAATATATCAAAGCTGCTGCTTCAGAAGCTGAGGCAACAACCACAATAGTATTAGCAAGCGCGCCATGCTCTTCTAAGCTACGTACTACGTTAGCTACCGTAGAGGCTTTTTGGCCAATGGCTACGTATATACACTTAATACCCGTGTTCTTTTGGTTAATAATCGCGTCAAGTGCAATCGCTGATTTACCGATTTGACGGTCACCAATGATTAATTCACGTTGACCACGACCAATAGGAATCATCGAGTCAATTGACTTGATACCAGTTTGCACTGGTTGGTCAACCGATTTACGCTCGATAACACCCGGTGCAACAACTTCTACTGGAGAGAAGCCGTCATTTTCAATTGGGCCTTTGCCGTCAATTGGTTCACCTAAGGTGTTTACTACGCGGCCTAATAAGCCACGACCTACTGGTACTTCTAAAATACGACCAGTACCTTTTACTTTTTGTCCTTCAGCTAAGTCCGCGTACGGACCCATTACTACCGCGCCGACCGAATCACGGTCTAAGTTTAATGCGATAGCAAAACGGCCACCAGGAAGTTCGATCATTTCACCTTGCATTACATCGGCAAGGCCATGGATGCGAATAATACCGTCTGTTACAGAAACGATAGTACCTTCGTTACGAGCTTCGCTGACAACGTCAAACTGTTCAATACGATTTTTGATCAGTTCAGCGATTTCAGTGGAATTCAGTTGCATGCTCTGTTCCCTTATTTAATCAGTGCTAGGATTGTAAAGATTGTGATAAACGGTTCAATTTACCTTTGGTAGAACCATCAATAACCATGTCACCGGCTTGAATAATCAAGCCAGAAATGATTTTTTTATCAACTTTACAATTGAGCTTTACTTTACGTGCCAAGCGCTTTTCAAGCGCGGCGCTTAATGTTTTCGTCTGTGCTACTTTTAATTTCACAGCAGAGGTAACATCCACATTTACAGTTTTTTCATGTTCTGCTTTTAATTCACAAAACTGCTGTAAAACTTGCGGCAGCGCCAGCAAACGATGATTTTCAGCCATTAACTTTATAAAGTTTTGGCCTTTGCTATCAACTTGCTCACCACAAACATTCAAAAACAATGTTGTTGCTTGCTCAACCGAAACACTACCACTAAGATAGGTTTGGATGGTGTCGTCTTGAGAAACNTGNGCNGCNAAAGTTAGTTGTTCTAACCAACTTTCAATNGCATTAGCTTCTANAGCAAAGTCAAACGCTGCTTTAGCGTAAGGACGAGCGATAGTTGTCAATTCTGACATACGCGTNNTCCCCTTAAAGCTCAGCGACGAGTTTGTCTAAGATGTCGCTATGTGTAGCAGCATCTATTGAACGCTCAAGAATTTTCTCGGCACCGGCTACAGCTAGAACGGCCACTTGTTGGCGTAGTTCTTCTTTAGCTCGATTACGTTCAGTTTCNATTTCTGTNTGACCAGAAGCCAAGATTTTTTCTTTCTCAACTTGTGCTTTACCCGCAGCNTCTTCAACAATTTTAGCTTCANGTTTTTTAGCAGCATCTATAATAGACGCAGCTTGAACTTTCGCTTCTTTTAATTGNGCTGTGGCTTTTTCTTGAGCAAGCTCAAGATCTTTAGCAGCACGGTCTGAAGCAGCAAGTCCGTCAGCAATAGTTGCTTGACGAGCTTCGATAGCAGCCATAATCGGCGGCCATACAAACTTCATACAGAAAATTACAAATACGACAAATGCGATTAATTCACCTATTAACGTGGCATTAATGTTCATTTGTGTACCTCCTAATTAGTTATTCGTTTATATAATTCAAGTATCTATTCAGATTGCGTTTGATGCTTGTGAGTACAAGGCGAAAATAATAAATTTATAATTATAAATGTTTCTTTTCAATACAGTAATCGCAAATATCAAGCGTGAGCTGGGTAAATATGATTAAGCAAGAACGAATAACATGTATAAGCCAATAGCAACACCGATCATCGCGATAGCATCAATAAGACCCGCTACGATAAACATTTTTACTTGAAGTTGTGGTGCTAATTCAGGTTGGCGAGCAGCAGATTCTAAGAACTTGCCACCTAATAAACCAAAACCGATTGCAGTACCTAAAGCACCTAAACCGATTAATAACGCAACAGCGATGAATAACATATATATCTCCGATATTATTTAAAGTTAAAAACTAAGTTAATGTTAAAAGTTAAAAAAATTGTACAAAAAAACTGACTGGCGGGCTTCCTGCCCTCTACCCTTCGGGCCGACTAGTGTCGTCTAACTAACATCCCGAAAAGTTAGTATTCCAGGCATCCTGCCTTACACCCTACGGGCCGACCTCCGTCGTTCAAATTCTTTCCAGAAGAATTAGTGATCTTCATGCGCTAAACTAAGGTAAACAATAGTTAGCATCATAAGGATGAACGCCTGTAATGGGATAATCAGCAAATGGAACGCTGCCCATAAAAAATGTACTGGCAATTGGTATAAACCAATGGTCGCAATAAGTAAAAATATCAACTCACCTTCATACAAGTTACCAAACAAACGTAGGGCAAGTGATAATGGACGCGCTAATAAAGTAACCATTTCTAAAATAAAGTTTACTGGATACATGGTCCAATGATTAAAAGGTTGAGTAGTTAGCTCTTTAATAAAGCCTCCTACACCTTTAACTTTAATTGAGTAATAAATTGTTAGAATAAAGACACCTAATGCTAAAGCAAAGGTCATATTGGGATCGGTAGTTGGAACTGGTTTCATGTAAACATGAGACATTTCAATGCCACCCACTGTACTGATTAACCAAGGAATTAAATCAACTGGCACCCAGTCCATTGCATTCATCAGTAATACCCACACAAAAACAGTTAAAGCTAATGGTGCAATTAACGGGTTTGATCCATGAAAAGTGCTTTTCACGCTATCATCAACAAACTCTACTACCATTTCAACTGCACATTGCAATTTACCTGGTACACCCGTACTTGCTTTTTTAGCAACGCTACGGAAAATAGTAAGAAAAACCAAGCCTAAAAACACCGACCAACCTAAAGTATCTAAATGCACGGTCCAAAATCCATCACATGGATTAGCAGCACCCGCGTCAAGAGAACAAAGCCCCTGACTATCAGCAGTTAAATTGGTTAAATGATGTTTAATATACTCTTGGCTGGTTAGTTCAGCAGCTGCAGACATATTAATGTTCCCAATGATTAAAGTTTAAAAATAAAAATTTTTTATTGTAGCTTGGCCTTTAGGCTATCAATTGTCAGGCTACGTTACACGGATGTAACTTATTAGACAATGCATGGAGCACATTGTCCTGAAGCCCGACCTACATTATCCGTTATGCTTATATATAAACGGTGTTAGTAATGGTAATACCATTACTAAAGAAAACATCGCAAAAAATGGTATTGGCAATAGCACTAAAAATTTAAAGGCGAGTGCAAATAATAACGCTGTTAATACCATTTTTAATTTTACGCCACTAAAAAAGGATTCAACCACTAATTTAGAGGATTTAGCTCCTGCATATTTAAATGCTTTGAGCGCAAAAAAAATATTAGGGATTATTGCTACCACTCCAGCAACCAATGTTGACTGTGCGTGTAATAATCCCCAATAAAAATAAGTTACTAATGAACATAACAAAACCACAACAAGAGCGAACGCATTTTGTTGTAGTGCAAGTTTTCTTCCTGCGCTTGTTAATTTATTATTCATCATTACTAATTAAAAAACTGCTTAAAAAAGTATTTTAAAAACATTTATCGCTCTATACGAATAAACTCGTAGGCTGTGCACTTTTTTAAAGTAAAAACTTTAATGTTAAAAAGTTTGCGCAAGTATACTTAAGTTGTTTTTTTTTGCAAGAAAATAGGGCAGTGAACGCCCTTTATTTGTGCGAATAATTACTATTTTTTTAATAAATGCTACTAAAGGGGTAGAGCTAGTCATAACTAAACAAAAAAAGTATAAAATCACATCATTATTAAGTATTACTGCT